>NZ_JBLUXC010000070.1:0-15090 GCF_048276795.1 Aeromonas sp. PS2Canimalfood6 | reverse complement strand
AGGCGCGGTGCAATCAGGCCGCCCGATGAAGCAGGAACCCGGTACTGCGCGAGCAGCTATCACCCAGTAATGGGAATCCCCCTCCTGTGACGCGAAGCGCTAAGGTGGGGGAGGATGTCAACGCCCAGGATCACCAGCTCACCGATATGGACGGGACAGTGAGTCGTGAGAAGGTGATCCGGATGAACCAGCTTTTCTGCATGCTCCGGAAATGAAATGTCGTAGGTGTACATCATGCTCTCCTTGCTTTGGCTGACGCCTCAATCTGGTACAGGGTATGGCAGCAGAAGGGCGCCCTCGCAAGTAGGACAGGTTGACACCCGCGCTTAGACGGTATGCAAAATCGCCAAGACAGCTTGTCTGGGTTGTCGCGTCTGATACAATCCCCCGCTGTACCTCTCAATGGATGGCCTTGCACACGCCATATGGTGTGCCACTGCCGTGTACCAACCGTATTGTGAACGGTGAAACTCGGGAGTGAACAGCTGGACATGAAAGGGTTTCTCCAACCTGCATGTGGCCTTTGGTAGGGGTCACCACTGTATAAGGAAACACCTAATGCCAATCATTACTCTGCCTGACGGCAGCCAACGTCAATTTGCCCACGCCGTTTCCGTCATGGATGTGGCCGCGGACATCGGTCCCGGTCTCGCCAAGGCGTGCATTGCCGGTCGGGTAAACGGTGAACTGGTGGATGCCTGTGAGCTGATCGAAACCGATGCCTCCCTGGCCATCATCACCGCCAAAGACGAAGAAGGTCTGGACATTCTGCGCCACTCCTGTGCTCACCTGCTGGGTCATGCCATCAAGCAACTCTGGCCCCAGACCAAGATGGCCATCGGTCCCGTCATCGACAACGGTTTCTACTATGACATCGATCTCGACCGCACCCTGACCGACGAAGATCTGGCTGCCCTGGAAGAGCGCATGCTGGCGCTGGCCGCCAAGGATTACGACGTCATCAAGAAGAAGGTCTCCTGGCAGGAAGCACGTGACGTGTTCGAAGCCCGTGGCGAGACCTACAAGGTCGAGATCCTGGATCAGAACATTGCCCGTGATGACCAGCCCGGTCTGTATCATCACGAAGAGTACATCGACATGTGTCGCGGCCCGCACGTGCCCAACATGCGTCATTGCCACCACTTCAAGTTGCAGAAGATGTCCGGCGCCTACTGGCGCGGCGACTCCAACAACAAGATGCTGCAGCGCATCTACGGCACCGCCTGGGCCGACAAGAAGCAGCTCAAGGCCTATTTGCAGCGTCTGGAAGAGGCCGCCAAGCGCGACCACCGCAAGATCGGCAAGCAGCTCGACCTGTACCACATGCAGGAAGAAGCGCCGGGCATGGTGTTCTGGCACAACGATGGCTGGACCATTTTCCGCGAGCTGGAAACCTTCATCCGTGGCAAGCTCAAAGAGTACGAGTATCAGGAAGTGAAAGGCCCCTTCATGATGGATCGCGTGCTGTGGGAGCGTTCAGGTCACTGGGAAAAATACGCCCAGGCCATGTTCACCACCCAGTCCGAAAACCGCGAGTACGCCATCAAGCCGATGAACTGCCCGGGTCACGTGCAGATTTTCAACCAGGGTCTGAAATCCTACCGCGATCTGCCGCTGCGCATGGCCGAGTTCGGCTCCTGCCACCGCAACGAGCCGTCAGGCTCCCTGCACGGCCTGATGCGGGTACGGGGTTTCACCCAGGATGACGCCCACATCTTCTGTACCGAAGAGCAGATCATGGAAGAGGTGTCTGCGTGCATCCGCATGGTCTATGACGTCTACGGCACCTTCGGTTTCGAAAACATCGTGGTCAAGCTCTCGACCCGTCCGGAGCAGCGTATCGGCTCTGATGAAGCCTGGGATCGTGCCGAGGCCGCGCTGGCCGAGGCGCTGGAACTCAACGGCCTGAAGTACGACCTGCAACCGGGCGAGGGGGCTTTCTACGGTCCCAAGATCGAGTTCACCCTGCACGATTGCCTTGATCGTGCCTGGCAGTGTGGTACCGTGCAGCTCGACTTTGCCCTGCCGGGCCGTCTTGGCGCCACCTATGTGGGCGAAGACAACGAGCGCCACATCCCCGTGATGATCCACCGCGCCATTCTGGGCTCGCTGGAGCGCTTCATCGGGATCCTGACGGAAGAGTACGCCGGTCTGTTCCCGACCTGGCTGGCACCGACTCAGGCCGTGGTCATGAATATCACGGATAACCAGGCCGATTATGCGGTGAAAGTTGCCAAGGCATTGAATGATGCGGGCCTTCGCGCAAAAGCGGACTTGAGAAATGAGAAGATTGGCTTTAAAATCCGCGAGCATACTTTGAAGCGAGTACCCTTCATGCTGGTCTGCGGCGACAAAGAAGTAGAAGCCGGCAAGATTGCAGTGCGTACTCGTAAAGGGGCTGACCTGGGCTCTTATCCTGTTGAAGAGCTGATTGCTCTGTTGACCCAGGAAGTTCAGACCCGCGGACAAAAGAAAGTGGAGGAATAAGCTATAAAAGGCGGAAAAAAACTGGGCAAGCAACCGCAAGCCCGCGCTCACCGGATCAATGAAGAGATCCGTCTGAAAGAAGTTCGTCTGACTGGTCTGGATGGTGAAGCCATTGGCATCACCTCCATTCAGGATGCGCTGAACTTGGCCCTTGAGGCAGGAGTGGATCTGGTCGAGATCAGTCCGAACGCTGAGCCGCCCGTTTGCCGGATCATGGATTACGGCAAATTCCTCTACGAAAAGAGCAAGACCACCAAAGAACAGAAGAAAAAGCAGAAAGTCGTCCAGGTCAAGGAAATCAAATTCCGTCCTGGCACCGACGAAGGCGACTATCAGGTAAAACTACGCAACCTGGTTCGCTTTCTGGAAGACGGGGACAAGGCAAAGGTCACCCTGCGCTTCCGTGGTCGTGAAATGGCCCACCAGGATCTTGGTATCAAGGTTCTCGAGCGCGTCAAGAACGATCTGGAAGAGCTGGCCGTAGTCGAATCGTTCCCGAAAGTCGAAGGCCGTCAAGCTGTGATGGTCCTCGCACCCAAGAAGAAATCTTAAGGCCCACAAGAAATTGACTCATGGGGCTGGCCCCATGAGTCGGTTCGCCTTGCGATTTTGTTGTCACTCACAATGCGGAGTATGAAATGCCGAAGATGAAAACCAACCGGGGCGCCGCAAAGCGCTTCAAGAAGACTGGCTCAGGTCGCTTCAAGTGCAAGCACAACCACCTGCGTCACATCCTGACCAAGAAGAGCAGCAAGCGTAAGCGTCAGCTGGGACCGAAGTTCTTTGTTTCCGCTGCCGACCACAAACGTGTTGTCGCTTGTCTGCCGTACGCATAAGGGGGGATGTGAAAAATGCCAAGAGTTAAACGTGGTGTGACCGCTCGCGCTCGTCACAAGAAAGTAATGAAAGCCGCCAAGGGTTACTACGGCGCCCGTTCCCGTGTCTACCGCGTAGCGGTACAAGCGGTAACCAAAGCTGGTCAGTATGCCTACCGTGACCGTCGCCAGAAGAAGCGTCAGTTCCGTCAACTGTGGATTGCGCGTATCAACGCTGCAGCCCGTCAGAACGGTCTGTCCTACAGCCGTCTGATCGACGGTCTGAAGAAGGCTTCCATCGAGATCGATCGCAAGATCCTGTCCGATATCGCCGTTCACGACAAGCTGGCTTTCACCGCCCTGGTTGAAAAAGCTAAAGCAGCTCTGGTCTAATCCAGCTCTGTTATAAAAATAAAGGAGGCTCAGGCCTCCTTTTTTGTTGCTCATTTTTGAGCGTAGGCAGGTAGCATGCCAGGTTCATGAATGCTTTATCCTTCCATATGCCAACAAACTAGAACAAACGACGCTTGTCTTAATCCTGTTGCATCTGGCTTGTGGCTTTATCCATATAACAAAATGATTTGCAGGGAGAAAAGCCCGTCATAACTATGGTCAGCCAAGGGGCTTTTTTTGTATTATTCCCCTCTTGACCTTATTTAGCCTAAAGGCTCCTGTTCCGGGAGTGGTGACGAGGAAGACATGCAACAGCTTGAAGAAGTAGTCGGCCAGGCCAAGGCCGAAATTGAGGGCGTAAGCGACATCGCCGCCCTTGACGAAATCCGGGTCAAATATCTGGGTAAAAAGGGCTTTTTTACCGAGCAGATGAAGGGCCTGGGCGCCCTGTCCGCTGAAGAGCGCCCCGCCGCGGGCGCCGTGATCAACCAGGCCAAACAGCAGGTTCAGGATGCCCTGAACGCGCGTCGTGAAGCCCTCGAAGTCGCCGTGCTGAACCAGAAGCTGGCCGCCGAGACCATCGACGTCAGCCTGCCGGGCCGCCGCATCGAGAATGGCGGTCTGCACCCGGTGACCCGTACCATCGAGCGCATCGAGCGCCTGTTTGGCGAGATGGGCTTCAAGGTTGCCCGTGGTCCCGAGATTGAAGATGGCTTCCACAACTTCGATGCGCTGAATATCCCGGCTCACCACCCGGCGCGTACCGATCACGACACCTTCTACTTCAATCCTGATCTGATGCTGCGTACCCACACCTCGGGCGTGCAGATCCGCACCATGGAACATCAGCAGCCGCCGATCCGCATCATCGCGCCGGGCCGTGTCTATCGTAACGACTACGACATGACCCACACCCCGATGTTCCACCAGGTCGAAGGCCTGCTGGTTGACGAACATGCCAGCTTTACCGAGCTGAAAGGCATCCTGCACGACTTCCTGCGCAACTACTTCGAGGAAGACTTGACGATTCGCTTCCGTCCTTCCTATTTCCCGTTCACCGAGCCGAGCGCCGAAGTGGATGTGATGGGCAAGAACGGCAAGTGGCTGGAAGTGCTGGGCTGCGGCATGGTGCACCCGAACGTGCTGCGTTCGGTCGGCATCGATCCGGAAAAATACTCCGGCTTTGCCTTCGGCATGGGCGTTGAGCGCCTGACCATGCTGCGTTACGGGGTCAATGACCTGCGTGCCTTCTTCGAAAACGACCTGCGCTTCCTCAAGCAGTTCAAGTAAGGGCGAGAGAACATGAAATTCAGTAAATCCTGGGTGATGGAGTGGGTCCGCACCGAGTTGAGTGACAATGTACTGGCCGAGCAGATCACCATGGCCGGTCTGGAAGTGGACGCCGTGGAAGCGGTGGCCGGCCAGTTCAACAATGTGGTCGTGGGTGAAGTGGTCGAGTGCGCCCAGCACCCGGACGCCGACAAGCTGCGGGTGACCAAGGTAAATGTGGGCGAGGCCGAGCTGCTGGACATCGTCTGCGGTGCGCCGAACTGCCGCGCCGGCCTCAAAGTGTGCGTGGCCAAGGTCGGGGCGACCCTGCCGGGTGATTTCACCATCAAGAAAGCCAAGCTGCGCGGCCAGCCGTCCCACGGCATGCTCTGCTCCTTCAGCGAGCTGGGCATCGACGTCGAAGCCGATGGCATCATCGAGCTGCCGCTTGATGCCCCCATCGGAACCGATATCCGTGAATACCTCGCGCTCAACGACGTCAGCATTGATGTGGATCTGACCCCGAACCGTGCCGACTGCCTCGGCATCGCGGGTCTTGCCCGTGAAATCGGCGTGCTCAACAGCGTGGACGTGGTCGAGCCGACCTGGGCGCCGGCTGTTGCCACTATCGATGCAACCTTCCCGATCCGGGTTGAAGCGCCGGCAGATTGCCCCCGTTATCTCGGCCGCGTCATCAAGGGGCTGAACCTGCACGCCCAGAGCCCGCTCTGGATGCAGGAGAAGCTGCGCCGTGGCGGTATTCGTTCCATCGACGCTATTGTCGACATCACCAACTACCTGCTGCTGGAATACGGCCAGCCGATGCACGCCTTCGACCTGGCGACGCTTGAAGGGGAACTGGTGGTGCGCCGCGCCAAGGCCGACGAGCCCATGACCCTGCTCGATGGCAACGAGGTGAAGCTCAAAGAGACCACGCTCGTGATTGCCGACGCCAAAGGCCCTGCCTGCATGGCCGGTATCTTCGGCGGTGATCGCACCGGTGTCTCCGAGACCACCACCGACATCCTGCTGGAGTGCGCCTTCTTCGCGCCGCTCTCCATCACCGGCCGTGCCCGTGCCTACGGTCTGCATACCGATTCTTCCCACCGCTTCGAGCGCGGGGTGGATCCCGAGCTGCAGGCCAAGGTGATGGATCGTGCCACCCGTCTGCTGCTGGACATCTGCGGCGGTGAAGCGGGTCCGGTCATCGAAGTCAAATCCGATGCCCATTTGCCCAAGGCTGCCCCCATCAAGCTGCGCCGCACCAAGCTCGACAAGGTGATCGGCATCAGCGTGGCGGATGCGCAGGTGGTCGAAATTCTGACTCGTCTGGGCATGCAGGTAACCGTGGATACTGACGGCTGGACCGCGCTGGCTCCCTCCTGGCGTTTCGACATCGCCATCGAGGAAGACCTCATCGAGGAAGTGGCCCGCATCTACGGCTACAACAACATCCCGAACCTGAAACCCGCCGCCTCTCTGGCGATGGTGGAGCAGGCTGAAGGGCAGGTGACCCTGAAGCGGGTACGCGACCTGCTGGTTGATCGCTGTTTCCAGGAAGCGATCACCTACAGCTTCGTCGATCCCAAGACCCAGCAAACCCTGTTCCCGCAGAGCGATGCCATCGTGCTGCCGAACCCGATCTCGGTCGAGATGTCCGCCATGCGCGTCTCTCTGTTCCCGGGTCTGGTGCAGGCGGTGGTCTACAACCAGAACCGTCAGCAGCCACGCGTGCGCCTGTTTGAGCAGGGCCTGCGTTTCATCAAGGACGAGAATGCCGAGAACGGCATCCGTCAGGAACCCATGCTGGCCGGCATCATCACCGGCAACCAGGGGGACGAGCACTGGGATGTCAAGGCCCGTCCCGTCGACTTCTTCGATCTGAAGGGTGACCTGGAAGCGGTACTGGATCTGACTGCCGAAGGGGCTACCTTCACCTTCGAGCGCACCGAGCACAGTGCCCTGCATCCGGGCCAGAGCGCAGCCATTCTGCGTAATGGCGTCGTGATCGGCCACATCGGCGTGATCCATCCGAGCCTCGAGAAGAAGCTGGGGCTCAAGAGCCGCGCTGTCATGTTCGAGCTGGAGCTGGACAAACTGACGCCGGCCAAGGTGCCGGTTGCTGCCGAAGTATCCAAGTTCCCGGCCAACCGTCGCGACATCGCCGTGGTGGTTGACAGACAGATCCTGGCAGGCGACGTTCTGGCAGTAATTAAAAAAGTTGGCGGAAATCAGTTAGTTGGAATAAACTTGTTCGACGTATACCAGGGCGCTGGTATGGCAGAGGACAAGAAGAGCCTGGCCATCAGCCTGGTGTTGCAAGACACCCAGCGCACCCTGGAGGAGAAAGAGATCGCCGAGACCGTGGACAATGTCGTGCGGGCCCTCGGTGAAGAGTTGAATGCATCCTTGAGGGATTGATCTATGGCGCTTACCAAAGCCGACATTGCAGAGCACCTGTTCACCCAGCTCGGGATGAGCAAGCGTGAAGCCAAAGATATGGTGGAAGCCTTTTTTGAGGAGATCAGACAGGCGCTCGAGCGTGGCGAACAGGTCAAGATTTCCGGCTTCGGTAACTTCGATCTTCGCGAGAAGAACCAGCGTCCCGGACGCAACCCCAAGACGGGGGAGGATATTCCCATCAGCGCCCGTCGCGTGGTGACCTTCCGGCCCGGCCAGAAGCTCAAGGCCAGGGTAGAAAATGTTGAACCCAACGAGTGACAAAAAGCCAGGCAATCGCCTGGCTTTTCCATTCCGATGATAAAAATCCTTCTGTTGTCCGGCGCGCTGCTGGCCTTGCCACTGCGTGCCGCCATACTCCCGCTGTCACCGGGTGCCCAGGCTTATGCCGATTCGCTCACCGGACTGACCTTCTGTTACCCGGCCCTGCAACGTCCTCCCTATCTGGAGGCGGAGGGGGGCCTGCTTATCGATCGCATGACGCGGTTGGCAGAGCTGTTGCCGGTACCGGTGCATGTCGAGAAGCGGCCGAGCTGGGCAGCCATGACGCAGGATCTGCTGAACGGGCGCTGCGATCTCATTCCTCACGTCGGGCCTGCCCGGTCGAACTCGAGCGATACCGTCTTGAGCCGGGCCATGATGGAAGCGGAGTCCGCCATCCTCTATCGGGGTGAGCTCGATCAGGCGCAGTTTCTGGTGTCACCTATCTGGCAGGCCCAGGAGATCCTGAAGCGTCTCTATCCAGGTTCATCCCAGCAACAGCTGACCGATGCCGAGAACTGGTATGGTGCCCTGGTGGCCGGCAAGGGCAGCGCCTATCTCGGCGATTATCTGCAACTGCGCTACCTGATGCGGGAATTCCCGGATGAAGGGCTGCGCCTTCGTCGTCTTCGCAGCGATGATCTGGTCATCAGTTACCGGCTGATGATGCGCAACCAGCCCGAGTTGCTGGAGCTGGTGGATACGGCCATCCGCTATTTGCCGCCGGGCAGTCTCTACCGGGATCTGGGCAAGTATCTGCCTCAGGGTGAGCAGGATGTGAATCCTCTGCATTTTACCGACAAGGAGCAGGCCTGGCTGGTCGGCAAGGCCCACACCATCAAGATGGTGGCGGATCCCGGCTTCATGCCATACAGCGGTGTCAACCAGCAGGGAGAGCTCATTGGCTGGAGTGCGGATGTCTTGCGGGAAGTGAGTCGGCAGACAGGGCTGCGCTTCGAGCTGGTACCCGCCGCCAGCCGGGAGGAGGCGTTGGCATTGCTGCGCAGTGGCGATGCCGCCATGATGGTCGGGCTGATGGAGTCCGCCGCCCTGAACAAGGAGTTCGACTTCACCCGGATGGTGGCGACCAGCCGCTATGCTCTGGTCAGTCGCAGCAAGAGGGGGCCTGCCTCCCTCGCGGACGTCAGTGGCAAGGTGGTGGTCCCGAGAATGCTCTATGATCCCGGCCTGCTTGCCCGGTTCGGCCAGCATGAGTGGGAGGTGACCGACAACCTGCTGCAGGGATTGGCGGCGGTGCGGCATGGGGATGCCCAGGCCATGCTGGCGGAGTTGTACCAGCTCCAATATCCCATTCGAAACAACCAGTTGAGCGAGCTGACCATCACCGAATTGCCGGAGCGTTTCGGCCTCGGTTTTGCCATCCGGCCGGAACAGACCAGCCTGGCAGGGGTGCTGGATCAGAGCCTGATGACCCTCAATGATCGGCAGGTGGACGAGCTGGTGCAACGCTGGCGTCGCCTGGTGGTCAACCAGCAGGAAGGGGTCAGCTACGGTTTCTGGCTTGGCTCCGTGTTGCTGGCACTGCTGATCAGCATGGCGGTGATCTGGTCAGTCTGGCGTTCCCGCCAGCAACTGGCCCAGGAGGCCCGCGAGCGTCACAAGGTAGAGCAGGCGCTGGCGCTGGAAAGCAAGTTCAGGGAGTCTCTCTTCCAGGCGCTCCCCGTGCCCGTGTTCTTGCGCAATGACAAAGGGGAGGTGATCAAGCGCAACAAGCGGGCCAAGCGCATGGAGGCGCGCTACGCCGCCGATCTGGTGCTGCCCGCGCCACAGTTGCAGGGCGCCGAAGGGGAGCTGGCGCTGCACGAGCAGGTCTACTCCTATGCCCAGATCCCCTTGCGACTGGGCCCCCAGGCACCGGCAGGGGATCTTATCGCCCTCTCCGACATCAGCGCCCTGCGCGAGCGTACCCGCCTGCTGCGTCAGGCAGAGCGGCGCCTGCGCGCCCTCACCAATACGGTGCCCGGTGTGGTGCTGCAATTCACCCTGCTGGGGGGAGCCATCACCCGGGTGGAGTTTGTGAGCCGGGGCAGTCACGAACTGCTGGGGCTGGCGAGCCAGCAGATCCGGGTCAATCCCAACGAGACCCTGACTCGCATCTCCCACCAGGACAGGCGCGAGATGCGAGCCCCCATGCTGGCCATGCTGCAAGCCGGGCGACCTTTCTCCCATCTGCTGCGCTATCAGCACCCCGCCAAGGGAACCCGCTGGCTGCAATTTTCCGGCAGGGGGCGCCGTCAGGGGGAGGGGTGGCGGATCTACGGGGTGGTGCAGGATGTGACGGCCAGGGTGGAGCAGGAGCACTCCCTGCAGCTTTCCCACGAGCAGGCCCAGCAGGCCGTGCTTGCCAAGGGACGCTTCCTGGCCGCCGTGAGCCACGAGATCCGTACCCCCATGAACGCCATGCTCGGCTTGCTGGAGTGGCTCGAGCAGACCGGACTCAATGCAGAGCAGGCCTCGGCTCTGGCCCATGTCAGGCAGGCGGGCAATGAACTGCTCGGGCTGCTCAACGACGTGCTCGACTTCAGCCGCAACGAGACGCGTCAGTTGCGCCTCTCTGTACAGCCCACGGATCTGGTGGAGCTGTGCGAGCACGTGGCGGCGGTGCACTGGTCCAAGGCGCGATCCCGCCATCTGCAACTGCGCCTGGCGCTCGACCCGGCGCTGCCCGCCTTGATGGAACTCGATCCCCACCGGGTGCAACAGGTGCTGCACAACCTGCTCTCCAACGCCATCAAGTTCAGCGAGCGGGGAGAGGTGGTGCTCTGGGCCCGGCGACAAGGGGAGTGGATTGTGTGCGGGGTGGACGACGAGGGGCCCGGGATCAGTGCCGAGCTGTTGCCCCGGTTGTTCCTGCCCTTCGAACAAGGGGAGGAGCCTGGCCAGCCCAGAGCCCAGGGAACCGGGCTTGGGCTAGCCATCTGCCGCCAGTTGATGGAGCAGATGGGGGGCGAGATCCGGGTCGAGCCTCTGGCTCGCGGGGGTAGCCGTTTCCTCTGCTCGTTGCCCCTCAGGCATGCGCAGGAGAAGGCGCCCTGGCAACCGCGCGTCAAGACGGTCTCCCTGCAACTGTTGCCCGGGGAGCTCGAATATATGCGGGCCTGGCTCGCAGAGTTTGGCGTGGCCGAGGATCCGGCGGCACCTTGCCTTGGGGCCATGCAGGACGATGGGGGCTTGCGCGCCTGGTACTGGCAGGGGGAACCCTGGATCCCGGGCTCCGTGGTCAGCCTGCTGCAGCCCAGACTCGTCCGTGGCGCCGAGGAGATCACGGACCTGCCGGGGGCAGGCAGGCGGGTGCTGCTGGTGGAAGATCACGAGGTGAACAGAATGCTGATCAGCATGCAGCTGGGTCAGCTGGGGGCCCGGGTATTGAGCGCGGCCAATGGCCGTCTGGCACTGGAGATCCTGCAATCGGAGTCGGTGGATCTGGTGCTGACGGATCTGCAGATGCCGGTGATGGACGGCGCCGAGCTCTGCAGGCAATTGCACGCCGATGAACGCTGGCAGCATCTACCCGTCTACGTGATCACCGCGGATCTCAGCGAGCAGGCGGCGCAGCGACTGGCGGAATGCGGCTGTCAGGGCCATCTGGACAAACCCGTCTTGCTCAGGGATCTGGCCGTATTGCTTCGTACCGTCTTTGGCCCCCATGACGGGGGGAAGGCACCGCAGCCAACGGCAGCCCTTTCCCTGCCCGTGTCCCTCAGCCCGGCCCTCGTAGACATCTATCTGGCATCGGTTCACCATGATCTGGCCGACATTGAGCGGTGTGTCACACAAGGGGACGAGAAGGCCCTCAATACGGCTTTACACAAGATGAAGGGGGCCGCCAAAATGGTGGGGGCTACCCCCCTGGTAGAGGTGATCGACCGTTGGCAGGAGGCCCCCGGACATCCCCTTGCAGCCGCCTTGAGGCAGTGCGTGGAAGAGGTCTGCCGACAACTGGGCGAGAGAGCATGAGATGATCATCACAGATGAAGAGTTGATGGACTTGCTGGAGTCTGATGACAGCCAGGAGCCAACTTTTTACCCGGTCAGCGTCTATGCCCTGGACGCCGTCTCCCATCTGGCGGTCAAGGGAGCGGGCCTGCCGGCCTATGCCAATCTGCACCGCACCCGACCCGATGCCGGCTGGCAATGGGAAGGACTGTTTGCCGCCGGGGCCATCGCCCTGTTTGATCCTGCCTCTCATCAGGGGGCCGACTATCTGCCTCATCTGTTGGCTCCCGGGGCGGGGATCTATCGCCTCAGCGATCCCTGGCTCGAGGGGTTGCAGGCACGGGAGCAGGGGTGGCGTGCCTGGCTCGCCCAGTGCCAGATCCTGCTGCTCGAAGATCACCCCTTCCAGGGAGCCTGCATTCAGCAGGAGATCCAGGGACTGGGGTTGCCCTGCCACTGGGTTCAGGATGGCGAAGGGTGCCTCAAGGCGCTGGAAGAGGGGGGCGTGAGATTGCTTATCTGTGATCTCAGCCTAGCGGAGCAGGATGCCATCAGCCTGCTGATGAGCCATCCCCAGTATCGCCACAGCGGTCTGCCCATCATCCTGCTCTCCGCTCATGATCAGACCCTGATAGACGGCGCCCGGCGTCTCCTGCACGATGCGGGTTTCAACGTGCTGGCCGCCCTGGCCAAGCCGCTGCAAAGCGACGATCTGCTGCGTCTGCTCAAGATGCTCTATCTTGGCCCCCAGCGTCAGCGCAGGCTGGGCGGGCTCAAGCGCACCGTGCGTAGCTGGCAGGGAGAGGCGAGAGGACAGCTTGGGCTGCTGGCAGATGCGGCTTCCTGCACGCTGCCGATCTGGCTGAGCCTGAGCGGTCTTTCCCCTCACTGGGAGCCGCTCAAGCTCTGGCTCGAGCAGCATGGACGAGAAGCAAGCGAACTCACCCTGGTCATCCACCGACGGGATCACCTGCTGAGCCAGGCGGACCGTTTCGCCCTGGTGCTGCAGGCGAGCCTCGCGGGGGCCAGACTCGCGCTGCTGCTCGATCATGCCCAGCACCTGCCGTTTGATCTCATCGAGCGTCTGCCGTTGCAATCCTTGCTGCTCGGGCAACACCTGCTGCCCGAACTGGAGGCGATGGCTGCCGACTCCTTGCTGGCCCGCTTCATCCAGCGCTCCCGGGAGCTTGGCATCGCGCTCTACCTCGACGACCCCTTCAACCTGCAGGATGCCGCCCAGTGGCAGGATCGCGGCGTGGCAGGGCGCTGGTAAATGGCTCGCTATCTTTGCTGGCCGCTCGATGAGCCGCGCTTGTGGCAGGGAATGTCGGGTTGGACGGCTCCCGCCTCACGGGCCGCCTTGCCGATGACGATGGTGGTGGGGGGGCTGACTTGCCGCTTGCAGGAGCTGGCGGGCAGCGACCCGAAGCGAATATGCGCGGCCTATGACGCCTTGAGCGAGCAGAGCGTCTATTTGCGCTTCATGCGGGCCAAGCAGCCTGCGACGGCCGAGCAGCTCGCCTTCTTTCTCGACTACCCCAGAGAACCCCAGATAGGATTGCTGCTGACCGACGAGCAGGGGGGGCCGCTTGCCATGGCCCAGTCCGTTCGCCGGCGCCTGCACCCGGACAGGGCCGAGTTTTCCTGCATCGTCGCGGATCATTTTCAGCATCGCGGCGCCGGGCGTCGCATCCTGCTGGCGCTTGCGCGGCTGGCATACGGGGAGGGGATCCGGGAGTGGACGGCGGAAGTGCTCGGCCAGAATCGCCCCATGCTGGCTCTGCTCAAGGGGCTCGGGTTGCCGCTTACCCTGGTGACAGGACGGGAGATGGTCTTTGCCAGGCTGGATCTCGCGCCCATGGCGAGCTTTGTGCTCCCATCGGCCTAAGACCAAGGGCGAATGGGCCGCCTCTTGCTCCTGTGCTAAGGTCAGCCTGTTACCCGTTGGAGGAGAACAACCATGGTGCAGTCAGCCAAACATATCGTGATCCTCACCGGTGCCGGCATCTCGGCCGAATCCGGTATCAAGACCTTCCGGGCCTGTGATGGCCTGTGGGAAGAGCACATGGTGGAGGACGTGGCCACCCCTGAAGGCTATGCGCGGGATCCCGAACTGGTACAACGTTTCTACAATGCACGGCGCCATCAGTTGCAGCGCGCCGAGATCCACCCCAATCCGGCCCACTATGCATTGGCCCGTCTGGAGCGCCTGCTGCCGGGGCGCGTCACCTTGGTCACCCAGAACATCGACAACCTGCACGAGAGTGCCGGCAGCAAGAACCTCATCCACATGCACGGCGAGTTGCTCAAGGCCCGCTGCCCGGGCTCTGGTCAGGTGATCGAGTGGCGCGGGGATCTCCATCAGGAAGAGCTGTGTTCCTGCTGCCAGTTTCCCCACCCGCTGCGCCCCCATGTGGTCTGGTTCGGGGAGATGCCCCTCGGACTTGACCGCATCTACTCGGCCCTGGCTCAGTGCGATCTCTTCATCTCCATCGGGACCTCCGGGGCGGTCTACCCTGCCGCCGGATTCGTCCATGAGGCCGGCCTGAACGGTGCCCATACGGTGGAGCTCAATCTGGAGCCGAGCGAAGTGGGCAGCCAGTTTGATGAAAAACGTTATGGTCCGGCTTCCTTGCTGGTGCCCGCTTTTGTGGATGAACTCCTGCAAAGTTGCGGAGTGCATCAGCCTCTCTCCGTCGAGGGCCATAACTGGATGGAGATGCGGGGCCCCTAATTATTGATTTTTCACACAGTTGCATTGACCCACTGAAATCGCCACACTGGCTCCTAACTTCAAGATGCAGTTGGCACAACATGTCATGAACTTTCCAACGCGCGGGATGGCCTCGCTCCTGCTGGTGCTTTTCTCGTTCGGTACCCAGGCTTCCTCCTCTTCGCTATTGCAACTGATCCTGCCGGACAAGCGGGAAATCACCCTGGATGAGGCGGCGTTGACAGCCTTGCCACAAGTGGAGTTCGAGACGGCGACGCCCTGGACCCTCGGCACTCACCGCTATCGTGGACCGACCCTGAAGAGCGTGCTGGCGCAGCAGCAGGTGGATAGTGCCAGCGCCATCGATGTTGCCGCACTCAATGGCTACCAGCAGCGGGTCGATCTCTCCCTGTTTGCCAAGGTGCCGCTGACCCTGGTGCGTTACCAGGATGACAAACCGCTCACCCGTCGCAATAAAGGGCCGCTCTGGCTGCTGGTCCCCCTCTCGGCCCATCCCGACATGGATGTGTCCGCCATCCACAACAACATGGTCTGGCAGGTGATCCGCATCGAGGTTGTCCCGTGACGCGACGACAGCGAGATAACCTGCTGCTTGCAGCCATCTTAAATGCGAAAGGGGACTCCCTCCGACGTAGGTGGGAGGGGAATTTCGCCGGGGCGTCAGCCCCGCTGGTTTTGAATGTATTGCTTGATCACCTCCAACGGTGCTCCGCC
>NZ_JBLUXC010000069.1:0-15705 GCF_048276795.1 Aeromonas sp. PS2Canimalfood6 | reverse complement strand
AGTTACCCGCCCGCCGAGAACGAAGTTACCCAAGGTGCATCAAAGCCAAACCACAGAAGTATGCGACGAGAAAACCTAGTAAAAACAATGCCAGTCAGGCTTAACTGACTGGCATTAGCCCTTGGGCGCCTCTTTTTATGGTTTGGCTTATGGCTTGGCACAGTCTGGCGGCTCAAGGAGACAGCGGCTCGCGATGATATTCATCGGCCCCACACTCCGGGCAGGTGTCAAGCTGCTCCGGGTGCAGCACGGTATGGCGCCACTCGCAGTGATCGCACACCAGCACCCCGAGTCCCACCCAGTCCCCCGCCCGGTAGACCCCCTTGTGTTCCAGCTCGTCCGCCAACTCCTGCCACTCCACCTGGGTACGGTCGGTCACGTCCGCCAGCCAGGACCAGGCGGTGTCCTTGAGCGCCAGCATGAAGGCGGACTCCTCCACCTGCTCATCCTTGCGCCCTTCGTCATAGTTGCCCAGATCCCGCTTCACATACTCGGCGATCAGCGCCAGCTCGTCCTGGGTCAGATCCCCGGCCGCCTCCAGATAGGCCTGCACCTTGGCGATCATCCGGTTGAGGTGCTCTCCCTGAAACGCTTCCGTCTCTTCCCACTGCTTCTTGAGCTGGGCGATAAAGGCTTCATACCCTTGTCGACGTTTGTCCATGGCCATCACTCCTCTGCTGAATCCCGATCGAGCCAGACCCTGACCTCGGGCTCGGCGGATACGGGCGGCGGTTGCCATTCTCACTTCGTTGCGACTCTTGCGGCTCTGCAAATCCTCGCGGGTACCGGACCTGGCCCGAGACCGGGCGGATGCTGGCGGTTGTTGCCGCCGCAGGATATGGGTATTCTATCGGGATTTCCCAGCCGTTTTATCTATTCATTTCACAGATCCGGATGTCACCAATGCAAGAGCAATACGTTCCCCAATCCATAGAACCAGCAGTGCAGAAGCACTGGGATGCCAAGAAAACCTTCAAGGCGGTGGAGAAAGTAGACAAGGAAAAGTTCTACTGCCTCTCCATGTTCCCCTATCCGTCTGGTCGTCTACACATGGGGCACGTTCGCAACTACACCATAGGTGATGTGATCTCCCGTTATCAACGGCTCAATGGCAAGAACGTGCTGCAACCCATCGGTTGGGACGCCTTCGGCCTGCCGGCAGAAAACGCCGCCATCAAGAACAACACGGCGCCGGCCCCCTGGACCTACGAAAACATCGAATACATGAAGAACCAGCTGAAGATGCTGGGTCTGGGCTATGACTGGGATCGGGAGCTGGCCACCTGCAAGCCGGACTACTACCGCTGGGAGCAGTGGTTCTTCACCAAGCTCTACGAAAAGGGCCTGGTCTACAAGAAGACCTCTTCCGTCAACTGGTGCCCGAACGACATGACGGTGCTGGCCAACGAGCAGGTAGTGGACAACTGCTGCTGGCGCTGTGACACCCCGGTGGAACAAAAAGAGATCCCTCAGTGGTTCATCAAGATCACCGACTACGCCGAAGAGCTGTTGAACGACATCGACAATCTGGAAGGCTGGCCGGAGATGGTCAAGACCATGCAGCGCAACTGGATTGGCCGCTCCGAAGGGGTCAACATCAGCTTCAATATCGACGGTCAGGCCGAGCACCTCGAGGTCTACACCACCCGTCCGGACAACTTCATGGGTGTGACCTATGTGGGCATCGCCGCCGGTCACCCGCTGGCGCTGCAAGCAGCCCAGAACAATCCGGAGCTGGCCGCCTTCATCGAAGAGTGCAAGAACACCAAGGTAGCCGAAGCTGAACTGGCCACCATGGAGAAGAAGGGCATGGCAACCGGCCTCTACGCCATTCACCCGCTGGATGGCCGCAAGGTGCCCGTCTGGGTCGCCAACTTCGTGCTGATGAACTACGGCACCGGCGCCGTGATGGCGGTACCGGGTCACGACCTGCGTGACCACGAATTCGCCACCAAGTACGGCCTCGAGATCAAGCCTGTCATCAAGCCGGTTGATGGTGACGTCGACGTGAGCGAAGCGGCTTATACCGAGAAGGGCGTGCTGTTCAACTCCGGCGAGTTCGACGGCCTCGACTTCCAGGGTGCCTTCGATGCCATCGCCAACAAGCTGGAAGGGCTCGGCAAGGGCAAGCGCACCGTCAACTACCGTCTGCGCGACTGGGGTGTCTCCCGTCAGCGCTACTGGGGCGCTCCCATCCCCATGCTGACCCTGGCGGACGGTACCGTGGTGCCGACCCCGGAAGATCAGCTTCCGGTACTGCTGCCGGAAGACGTGGTGATGGATGGCATCCAGAGCCCGATCAAGGCCGACGCAGAGTGGGCCAAGACCACCTACAACGGCCAGGAAGCGTTCCGCGAGACCGATACCTTCGACACCTTCATGGAGTCCTCCTGGTACTACGCCCGCTACTGCTCCCCGGACTACGACAAGGGCATGCTGGATCCGGCGGCTGCCAACCACTGGCTGCCGGTGGATCAATACATCGGCGGCATCGAGCACGCCTGTATGCACCTGCTCTACGCCCGCTTCTTCCACAAGCTGCTGCGTGATGCGGGCCTCGTGAACAGCGACGAGCCGTTCAAGCGCCTGCTCTGCCAGGGCATGGTGCTGGCCGACGCCTTCTACTACAAGGATGAGAAGGGCGGCAACGTCTGGGTCAGCCCCCTCGACGTCAAGGTGGAACGTGACGACAAGGGCCGCATCACCAAGGCGGTCGACCTTGAGGGTCGTGAAGTGATCCACTCCGGCATGACCAAGATGTCCAAGTCCAAGAACAACGGCATCGACCCGCAGTTGATGGTGGAGCGTTACGGCGCCGATACCGTCCGTCTGTTCATGATGTTTGCCTCCCCGGCCGAGATGACCCTGGAGTGGTCCGACTCCGGCGTAGAGGGTGCCCAGCGCTTCCTGCGTCGCCTGTGGCGCATCACCTTCGAGCACGTATCCGGTGGCGCCGTTGCCGCACTGGACGTCGCCGCCCTCACCAGCGACCAGAAAGCCGTGCGCCGCGAGCTGCACAAGACCATCGCCAAGGTGAGCGACGACGTGGGTCGCCGTCAGACTTTCAACACCGCCATCGCTGCCATCATGGAGCTGATGAACAACCTGGCAAAACTGGGCAGCGACGCTCAGGATCGCGCCCTGATGCAGGAAGCGCTGGAAGCGGTCGTGGTCATGCTCTACCCCATCACCCCGCACATCGGCTTCGAGCTGTGGAAGATGCTGGGCAAGGAAGGGGACATCGATGTCGCGGCCTGGCCGGTGGCCGACGAAGCGGCCATGGTCGAGACCGAGAAGCTGGTGGTGGTGCAGATCAACGGCAAGATGCGCGGCAAGCTGACCGTGCCGGCCGAGATAAGCCAGGCCGACGTCGAGAAGCTGGCCATGGCCGATGCGTCCGTACAGAAGTTCACCGACGGTCTGACCGTGCGCAAAGTCGTGTACGTGCCGGGCAAACTGCTCAACATCGTGGCCAACTGATGACGCCTCCCCTGGCGGCGGCCGACGGTCTGGGCCAGGGGCTGACGACACACGGATGATGACGGCGGGCCCTGCGCCCGCCGCTCTTCCCTTCATGCAAAGAGGATTTTTTATGGGCACCATCTTCACGCGCTGGATGGCCATCGTGCTGGCAGGACTGTTGCTGCAGGCCTGCGGTTTTCAGATGCGGGGCACCGCCATTCCCCCCGAACTGATGACCATGAAAGTGGTCGGTGACAACAAGAGCGACTTCTACCGACTGGTCACCACCCGCCTCAAGGCCGCTGGCGTGCAGCTCGCCGACAAGGAGGGCATCCCGGTGCTGACCCTGGCCGGGGTACGTAGCCGCAGCCAGGTCGCCTCCGTCGACTCCATCGGCCAGGACCGCGAATACCTGCTCAGTTACAGCACCCAGTTCACCGTGGTCATGCCGGGCAAACCGACCCAGGTCTTCCCCATCACCTTCAACCGCAGCTTCCTGAACAAGCCGGATGCGGCACTCGCCTCCTCCCGCGAGCAGGAACAGCTCGGCAAGGAGATGCAGGAGCAGGCCGCCAACCTGGTTATTCGCCAGCTCAGTCAGGTCAAGTTCTGATGCGCGTATCTTGATGAGAGGGTGTTGATGAGAGTCTATCCCGAGCAGTTTGCGGATCATCTCAAGGCAGGGCTCAAGCCCTGCTATCTCATTTTTGGGGACGAGCCCCTGCTCAAGCTGGAAGCCGTCGACGCCGTGCGCCAGGTGGCACGCAAACAGGGCTTCGATGAACGCCACAGCTTCGTGGTGGAACAGGGGCTGGACTGGAACCAGGTCTACGATGCCTGCCAGGCCATGAGCCTGTTCTCGGCCCGCCAGATCATCGAGCTGGAGCTGCCCGCCAAGATCGACAAGGATCTCGCCGCCCGCATCAGCGACATTGGCAAGCAGCTCCACCCCGACCTGCTGCTGGTGCTCTCGGGCCCCCGCCTCAACCAGACCCAGATGAAGGCGGCCTGGTTCGACAAGCTGAGCCAGAGCGGCACCTATGTACCGGTCAACCACCCCGAGCCCCGCTTCTTCCCGCGCTGGATGAGCGCCCGCTTTCAGCGCTTCGGCCTCAAGGCACTGCCGGATGCGGTCAACTTCATGTGCCACGCCTACGAGGGCAACCTGCTGGCCGCGAGCCAGGAGATCGAGAAGCTGACCCTGCTCTCGCCGCCCCAGCCCATCAGCGTCGCCTATCTGCAGGAGACCATCATCCGCCACGCCCACTTCACTCCCTTCCAGCTCGTCGATACCCTGCTGGAAGGAAAGGTGAACCGGGCCCAGCGCATCCTGCTGGCCCTGCGCGCCGAGGGCACCGAACCCGGCATGCTGGCCTGGACCCTGTGCCGCGAGCTGGAGCAGCTCACCGAGCTGGCGCTGGCCGCCCGCGCCGGACAGCCCCTGGTGGAGCATTTCAGCCGCCTGCGCATCTGGCAGAGCCGCCAGCAGCTCATCCAGCAGGCGCTGACCCGGCTTCCCTTCCCCAAGATCCGGCAACTCTGGCAACTGATGGCCCAGCTGGACCATGCCCAGCGCCATTTCGACACCGAACAGGCCTGGCTGATGCTGCAAACCATCGCCCTCGGCTTTCGTGACGGTACCCCGCTCCCCCTGCTGGAGACGGAATCATGCTGACACCGCCCATCGGGATCCTCGGCGGCACCTTCGATCCCATTCACATCGGCCACCTGAGGCCCGCCATCGAGGCACGGGACGCCCTGGGTCTGGCCGAGGTGCGCCTGCTCCCGAACCATATCCCGCCCCACCGGGCCAATCCGCTCTGCTCCAGCGAGCAGCGGCTCGCCATGGTCCGGCTCGCTGCGGCGGACAACCCGGGATTCGTGGTGGATGAGCGGGAGCTCAGGCGCGACACCCCCTCCTGGACTATCGACACCCTTGTCGAGTTGAGGAGCGAGCTGCCGGACACCCCGCTCTGCTTTTTGATGGGGATGGATTCCCTGCTCGGCCTGCCGGGCTGGCACCGCTGGCAGGAGCTGCTCGATTACGCCCATCTGGTGGTGAGCTGCCGCCCAGGCTGGCAACCGGATTATTCCGTCCAGGTTGCCGCGCTGCTGGCCCGCCACCAGACCCGGGACATTCAGGATCTCCATCGCCAGCGCCACGGTCATGTCTGGCTTTGTGACAACCTGCCCGTCGAGCTGTCGGCCACACGCCTGCGTGCCCTGCTCGCGGCAGGCCAGGATCCCAAATACCTGCTGCCCAACCCGGTCGCCGACTATATCCGGCGCCACGGGCTCTACCGCTCATCGGCAACGCAGTAAACGGCGCCACGCAGGCGGATCAGCCGACACGTCCGGGCGCACCGGGCCCGGCCCTGACTATTGCCAGGCCGGGTTGCACACTATAGTGATCGTCAAGGGGCCCCTCCCCCACGGGACGCCTCCCCGGGCGATGCTCCCTTTGCCAGGCTGGGAAACGGGAGTGACCATGATATAATCCGCCGCCCTCTGGCGCCGGAAGATAGGAGAAGACATTGCAAGGCCAAGAATTGCTCGCCTTTATCGTCGACAAGATCGATGACATGAAAGGCCGCGACATCATCACCCTCGATGTGCGCGGCAAATCCAGCATCACGGACACCATGATCATCTGCTCCGGCAACTCCAATCGTCACGTCAGTGCCATCGCCCACAACCTCGCCAGCGAGGCCCGTCATGCGGGGCTCGACCTGCTGAGCGTGGAAGGGGAACTCACCGGTGAGTGGGTGCTGGTGGACATGGGGTCGGTCATCGTCCACGTGATGCAGGATGAGTACCGCGACTTCTACCAGCTGGAAAAACTCTGGAGCGGCGCCGCCCAGGTCAATTCGCAATAAAGGGCGACAGCGTAACCAAAGATGAAGATCCAGTTGATTGCCGTGGGCACCAAGATGCCTGCCTGGGTAGAGCATGGCTTCGAAGAGTACCGTCGCCGCTTCCCCAAAGACATGCCGTTCGAGCTGGTCGAGATCGGCGCAGGCAAGCGCGGCAAGAATGCCGACATTCCCCGCATCCTGCAAAAGGAAGGGGAAGCCATGCTGGCCGCCGCCGGCCGCTCCCGTATCGTGACCCTGGACATTCCGGGCAAGCCCTGGACCACGGAGCAGCTCGCCGTGCAACTGGAAGCCTGGAAGCTGGATGGCCGGGATGTGGCGCTGCTGGTGGGTGGCCCGGAGGGGCTCTCCCCCGAGTGCAAGGCTGCCGCGGAGCAGAGCTGGTCTCTCTCGCCCCTGACCCTGCCCCATCCCTTGGTGCGGGTACTGGTGGCCGAGAGCCTCTATCGCGCCTGGAGCATCACCACCAATCACCCTTATCACAGAGAGTGACCCATGCCGACCCTGAGCATGCATTTCTCCTCTCTCACCCGCACGTCAGCCACAAGGTAACGGCATGCTGAAGAATCGCATTGAAATGCGCGATCACAGTGCCGAGGGACGTCTGTTCTTCCGGCGCACCCTGGTCGCCTACATCGGCATGGTCACCCTCATGCTGGTGCTGCTGGCTAACCTCTACTACCTGCAAGTAGAGTCTTACGAAACTTATCAGACCCGATCCAACGACAACCGCATCCGTGTGGTACCGGTGGCGCCGCCCCGTGGCCTCATCTACGACGCCAACGGTGTCCTGCTGGCGGAAAACCGCCCTGTCTACAGCCTGGAGATCGTGCCCGAAGAGACCGAGAACCTGGAGAAGACCGCGGACGACCTCATCACCCTGCTGGCCCTGCCGGAGGGGACCAAGGAGAAGTTCCTGGCCGAGGTCAAGCGTCAGCGCCGCTTCAAGCCCGTGCCCCTGTTCGAGAAGCTGACCGAATACCAGGTCGCCCTCTTCTCGGTCAACCAGCACAACTACCCGGGGGCCAGCATCGAGGCCTACCTCAAGCGCTACTACCCGTTCGGCGATACCCTGACCCATGCCCTGGGCTACGTGGCCAAGATCAACACCCGTGACGTGGAGCGCCTCGAGAAGGAGGAGAAGCTCGCCAACTATGCCGCCACCAAGGACATCGGCAAACAGGGGGTAGAGAAGTACTACGAGGATCAGCTGCACGGCGTGGCGGGTTATCAGGAGGTCGAGGTGAACAACCGCGGCCGGGTGGTGCGCACCCTGAAATTCCAGCCCCCCGAGCCCGGCAAGGACATCTACCTCAACATCGACATCCGCCTGCAGTTGAAAGCCCAGGAGCTGCTGGCCGGCCGCCGGGGCGCCATCGTGATGATGGAGCCCAACACCGGCGCCATCCTGGCCATGGAGTCGAGCCCGAGCTACGACCCCAACCTGTTCGTGACCGGCATCTCCAGCGCCAACTACTCGGCGCTGCTCAACGATCCCGCCCGGCCGCTGGTCAACCGCACCACCCAGGGCATCTATGCCCCCGCCTCCACCGTCAAGCCCATGATGGCGGTGATGGGGCTCAATGAGGGGGCGATCACCCCCAATTACCGCTACTTCGGCGGGCCCAGCTTCTCCATCCCGGGCACCACCAAGAAGTTCCGGGACTGGCGCCGCTGGGGCCACGGCTGGCTCGACGTCTATCGCGCCATCGAGGTCTCGGCGGATACCTATTTCTACGATCTCGCCTACCGGGTCGGCATCGACAAGATCAACAGCTACATGACCAAGTTCGGCTTCGGCCAGTACAGCGGCGTGGACCTCTATGAAGAGACCCGGGGCGTCATGCCCTCCCGGGACTGGAAGATGGCCCGCTGGCGTCAACCCTGGTACCAGGGGGACACCATCTCCATCGGCATCGGCCAGGGCTACTGGAGCGCCACCCCGATCCAGCTCGCCAAGGCCATCAGCATCCTGACCCAGAACGGTCACGACGTGACGCCGCACCTGCTCAAGAGCACAGCCTCCTCCGATGGCGTGGTCAACGCCCCCATCAACCCGAACGTGGCCATCGCCGCCAAGAGCGATACCTACTGGCAGGTGGCCAAGGACGGCATGTGGCGCGTCATCAACGGCCACGAAGGGACGGGGCGCCGCGCCTTCGCCAATACCCCCTACAAGGCGGCGGGCAAGTCTGGCACCGCCCAGGTGGTGGGCCTGAAAGAGAACCAGGTCTACAACGCGGCCACCACCAAGGTGGAGCACCGCGACAACGCCCTGTTCGTCGCCTTCGCTCCCTTCGAGGCACCCAAGGCGGTGGTCGCCCTGGTGCTGGAGAACGCCGGGGGCGGCAGCGCCATGGCGGCACCGGTCGCCCGCCACATGCTGGATGCCTATCTGCTGCCGCCGGAACCCCAGTTGCCACCGGCACCGGAAAAGCCGTCCCAACCGAGTGAGGTCGTTTCCCAATGAGTAATTCTGCCCGCCAGCAGAGCATCTGGTACAAGCTGCACATCGACCTGCCGCTGCTGCTCGGCCTGCTGACCCTGATGGCCCTCTCCATGGTGGTGCTCTACTCCGCCTCGGGCCAGGATCTCGACTCCATCGTGCGCCAGCTGGTGCGCGGCGCCCTGGCCTTCGGTCTGATGATCGGCATGGCCCAGCTGCCGCCCTCCCTCTATGCCCGCTGGTCGGTGCCCCTGTTTGCGGTGGTGGTGCTGCTGCTCATCGCGGTGGACGTGTTCGGCCATATCGGAAAGGGGGCCCAGCGCTGGCTCGATCTCGGCTTCATGAAGTTCCAGCCCTCCGAGGTGATGAAACTCTCCATGCCCATCATGGTGGCCGCCTGGCTCAGCCGGCACTCCCTGCCGCCAAAGTTCAGCCATGTGATGATCGCCCTGGTGATGGTGCTGCTGCCCACCCTGCTGATCGCGGCCCAACCCGATCTCGGCACCTCCATCCTGGTGGCCGCTTCCGGCTTCTTCGTCATCTTCCTGGCGGGGATCAGCTGGTGGCTCATCGGGCTCGCGGTCTTGCTCATCTGCGCCTTCATGCCGGTACTCTGGTTCTTCCTGATGCACGACTACCAGCGCCAGCGGGTGCTGATGCTGCTGGACCCGGAGAAGGACCCGCTCGGTCGCGGCTATCACATCATCCAGTCCAAGATTGCGATCGGCTCCGGCGGCGTGTTCGGCAAGGGGTGGCTGCAAGGTACCCAGTCCCAGCTCGAATTCCTGCCAGAGCGCCACACCGACTTCATCTTCGCCGTCTTCAGCGAGGAGTTCGGTCTGGTGGGAGTGGCCCTCTTGCTGGTCATCTACCTCTACATCATCAGCCGCTGCCTGTTTATCTCCATGCAGGCCCAGAACAGCTTCGAACGCCTGCTGGGGGGCGCCCTGACCCTGACCTTCTTCGTCTATGTGTTCGTCAACATGGGCATGGTAAGCGGCATCCTGCCAGTGGTAGGAGTTCCCCTGCCACTGGTGAGCTACGGCGGCACCTCCATGGTGACCCTGATGGCGGGCTTCGGCGTTCTGATGTCCATCCAGACCCACAGGCGGCTGCTCGCCTGATGCGGCTCGGCTGGCTGGCTCTATCTCTGTGCACCCTGACGGCGGGTGCTGCCGTCTCGCCGGCCCGGCTCAGCCTGCTGGCCGAGCAGCAGCAGGTGCCGCTGGCAGAGTTGCAGGCCGCCGCCGCCCAGGCCAGCCTGCGCCAGGAGGTACTGGACACCATCCGCCGCCCCTGGGAAGCCAAGCCCTGGCACCGCTACAGGCCGCTGTTCGTCACCCCGGAGCGCATCCGGGACGGAGTGGGATTCTGGCAGCGCCATGCCGCCACCCTGGCACGGGCCGAGCAGACCTACCAGGTCCCCGCCTCCCTCATCGTCGCCATCATCGGCATCGAGACCTTTTACGGTCGACAGATGGGCCGCCATCCGGTGCTCGACAGCCTTTACACCCTGGGATTCCACTACCCAGAACGGGCGGATTTCTTCGCCAAGGAGTTTGCCCAGCTGGTGCTGCTTGCCCGGGAAGAGAAGTGGCCGCTCACCAATCTCAAGGGCTCCTATGCCGGCGCCATGGGCATGGGCCAGTTCATGCCCTCCAGCTACCGCCACTACGCGGTCGACTTCGACGGAGACGGCAAGCGGGATCTCTTCGCCAACCCGGCAGATGCCATCGGCAGCGTGGCCAACTACTTCGCCCTGCACCACTGGCGCTGGGGCGAGCCGGTGGTGGAGCCCGCCTTGATCGGATTGGCGCCAGTAGGTACCCTGCTTGCACCCGAGCCCGAGCTAAGACACCGCTGGGCAGAGCTGGCCGCTGCGGGCATAGAAGTCGCCACACCGCCGTCACCCGAGACGCCGGTAAAACTGCTGGCGATGGAGCAGGCCGAAGGACCGGAATACTGGGTCGCGCGCCACAATTTTTACGTGATCACCCGCTACAATCGCAGCCCTCTCTATGCGATGGCGGTGCATCAACTCAGTCAAGCAATCCAGGACGCTTATGCATTACAGCCACAAACTTCTTCCCCTCAGCCTGACCTTGTTGCTGGCCGCCTGTAGCAGCCAACCCGAGCCCCAGCCGCTGCCGCCAGAGCCCATCCCCCAGGAGAAGCCCCAGGTCATCGAGATTCCCCAGGCGACCGGCGCCATTCCCCGCCCCGAACCCATGAGCGAGAGCGGCAACCGGGACTACTGGATCGGCAAGCAGAAGTTTGAGGTGTGGCGCGACGTCAAGCACTACAGCGAGGAAGGCACTGCCAGTTGGCTCTCCCGGGATCTGGACGGCAACAAGACTGCCAACGGTGACGTGCAGGACAGCACCCTGTTCAGCGCCGCCCACCGCAACCTGCCCCTGCCAAGCTACGTGCGGGTCACCAATCTGGACAACGGTCTGGAGACCATAGTTCGCGTCAATGATCGCGGCCCCTTCGGCAGCGATCGCCTCATCGATCTCTCCCACGCCGCCGCCGCGCAGCTGGAGATGGTGGAAGGGGGTGAGGCCCGGGTGCGCCTCGAACTCATCACCGATCAGCCCGATCAGATGGTAGAGATGGTGCCCATGACCCCGATGACGCCCATGGAGCCTGCGGCGCCAGCAGCCAATTCCTTCGCGAACGAGACGCCGGCCCCCACGGCACCGGCCAAGGCCGCGCCTGCTCCTGCCGCCACGGCAACCACCACCGTCTCCCCCCCCAAGGCCGGTGCGACCCAGGGCAAGATGATCCAGGTGCTCGCCAGCGGCTCGCAGGCGCGGGCCGAGGCCATGGGCAACGTGATGACCCAGCGCTATGGCGTGCCGTACCAGGTGGTGGCACATGGCGCCGTCTTCCGCGTCCTGCTCGGACCCGTGGCCAGCGACAAGCAGGCCCCCCTGCTCGAGCAGATCCGCCAGGGTGGGTTGGAGCAGGCCTTCATCGTGCCCTGATACCCGCCCCGACCTCGCGCCGGGATACGACGCGAGGTCGGGGACCATCCCATAAAATCCCGTCCAGGTCGCATCTCGGACTATGACCGACACGCACATCTGGTATAGTGGGGCCCGCTTTTTTTCAACTTGGGTACATCCCATCCAGGCACCAGGAATTTCAAGATGTCCAAATTTGCCCGCTCCGTTATTCTGGCCTCCCTGTTAAGCGCCACCGCTCAGGCCAACCAGCCTGTTCCGACCCCGGATTCGGCCCTGCCGAGTGCCCAGCCGGTCCCCACTTTGAACAGCGCCCCCATGGTGGTGCCTGCCGCGCCCGAGATCTCCGCCAAGGCCCACATCCTGATCGACTACTTCTCGGGCCAGGTGCTGGCCGAGCAGAACGCCGACGAGCGTCTGCCCCCCGCCAGCCTGACCAAGATGATGACCTCCTACATCGTCGGCGACGAGCTGCACAAAGGGAACATCAAGGGCACCGACATGGTGACCATCAGCCAGAACGCCTGGTCCAAGAACTACTCCGACTCCTCCAAGATGTTCATCGAGGTGGGCAAGCAGGTCTCCGTCGATGATCTCAACAAGGGCATCATCATCCAGTCCGGCAACGACGCCTGCGTCGCCATGGCCGAGCACCTGGCAGGCAGCACCGACTCCTTCGCCAGCCTGATGAACGCCTGGGCCGCCAAGCTCGGCATGAAGGACTCCCAGTTCAAGAACCCCCACGGCCTGGATGAAGAGGGCCACTACAGTACCGCCCGCGACATGGCCCGCCTGGGTCAGGCCCTGATCCACGATCAGCCGGAGGAGTACAAGATCTACTCCCAGAAGTCCTTCGTGTTCAACGGCATCACCCAGCACAACCGCAACCGCCTGCTGTGGGACCAATCCCTGCAGGTTGACGGCATCAAGACAGGTCACGTCAGCCAGGTCGGCTACAACCTGGTCTCTTCCGCCACCAACAACGAAGGCATGCGCCTGATCGCCGTGGTCATGGGGGCCAACAGCGAGGCCTCCCGCGCTGCCGAGAGCAAGAAGCTGCTCACCTACGGCTTCCGCTTCTTCCAGAGCCTGACCCCCTACAAGGCGGGCACCGAACTGGTCACCCAGAAGATCTGGATGGGCGACAAGCCGGAAGTGAAGCTGGGGGTCGACAAGGACGTCTCCGTGCTGGTCACCCGTGGCCAGGGCAACAACCTCAAGGCGGACTTCCAGCTGGAGAGCGAGCTGAAGGCGCCCCTGGCCAAGGGCCAGCGCGTCGGCACCGTGTACCTCAAGCAAGGGGACAAGGAGATCAAGCAGGTTCCCCTGGTTGCCCTGGAAGAGGTGCAGGAAGGTGGCCTGATGAGCCGCCTGTGGGATTACCTGGTGATGCTGGTCTCCAGCTGGTTCAAGTAACAGACCCTTCCTCAAGCAGCGGCGCCAACAGGCGCCGCTCCTGTCTTTTGCGGTCTGTCCAGTCAATAACCCTGTAATCTGCAGGTTCCGCCGACTGACGATTTGTGGTAAAAAGCAGCATTTCCACGTCTTGCCGCACCGCCGGGTCTTGATCCCGAGGCGGCTCATGCCCATATAGACTGGGAACTGTCCCCTGGGGGCAGATGAGGGGACCGTTTCGGCGGCCCTCAAAGACGTAAAGATGACGTCGCGTCCCGGCGACCCAGAAAGGTGAAGTAGATGAATACCAAGTTTGATGAACTGCTGGAGTTCCCCTGCAAGTTCCCGTTCAAGGTGCTTGGCGTGGCCGATCCCGCCCTGCCCGACATGGTGGTGGAAGTGCTGCAGCAACATGCTCCCGGCACCTACAGCCCGACCGTTCAACCTAGCTCCAAGGGCAACTATCACTCGGTACGGGTGACGGTCACCGCCCAGAGCAAGGAACACATCGAGGCCATGTATACCGCCCTTGGCAAGATCGAGCTGGTTCGTTACGTCCTGTAAGTTGCCTCTCTCGCCCCGCCACCGGGGCGACTGATTATTTGCCGCCCGGTCGCAGCGGCGACCGTACCGACACCGCGCCGCCAGTGAGGAAAGATGTCACTCGAAACGCCCGCCGAGCCACAACCGTCAGCCGGCCAACTGCTCGTCAGACAGCTGGGCCGTCGCCCCTACCAGCCGGTGTGGGACGCCATGAAGGCGTTCACCGACAATCGCACCCCCGACACCCCGGACGAGTTCTGGGTGGTGGAGCATGACCCCGTCTACACCCAGGGTCAGGCCGGCAAGGCCGAACACCTGCTCGCCCCCGGCAACATCCCGGTGGTGCAGAGTGATCGCGGTGGCCAGGTGACCTATCACGGCCCGGGCCAGCTGGTGCTCTACGTGCTGGTGGATGTGCGCCGCAGCAAGCTCTCGGTACGGGAGCTGGTGACCTGCCTCGAAACCGCCATCATCAACACGCTCGCCAAAAGCAATATTGAGGCCTACGCCAAGGCCGATGCCCCGGGCGTCTACGTGAAGAGCGATCTGGGTATGGAGGCCAAGCTGGCGTCCCTGGGCTTGCGCATTCGCAAGGGGTGCTCGTTCCACGGGTTGGCCCTCAACGTCAACATGGACATGACTCCCTTCCTGCGCATCAATCCGTGCGGCTATGCGGGCATGGCCATGACCCAGACCAGCGCCCTGGGCGGCCCACAGAGCGTCGCCGAGGCACAGTCCCTGCTGGTGACGGAGCTGGCCCGCCTGATTGGCTACCAAGAGATCACGAATACCGAAGAGGCGGCATGAGCAACCCCATGCCCCGTGGTCACGAGGGAGCCGCAAGGCCTCTGGTGACCGTCAACCAGACAATAACAAACACCGAGAGTGAATCATGAGCAAACCCGTTCGTATGGAGCCGGGCGTCAAGCTGCGCGATGGCGACAAGATGGCCCTGATCCCGGTGAAATTCATGCCGGATCCCAACGAGGAAGTGCTGCGCAAGCCGGAGTGGATGCGGATCAAGCTGCCGCCGTCGAGCCAGAAGATCGAGCACATCAAGAGCACCCTGCGCAAAAACAAGCTGCACTCTGTGTGTGAAGAGGCTTCCTGCCCCAACCTGGCGGAGTGCTTCAACCACGGCACCGCGACCTTCATGATCATGGGCGCCATCTGTACCCGCCGCTGCCCCTTCTGCGACGTGGCCCACGGCCGTCCGTTGCCGCTGGATCCGGAGGAGCCGAAGAAGCTGGCGCTGACCATCAAGGAGATGGGGCTCAAATACGTGGTGATCACCTCGGTGGACCGCGACGATCTGCGGGACGGCGGTGCCCAGCACTTCGCCGACTGCATCAAGCAGATCCGCGAGCACAGCCCGCAGACCCGCATCGAGATCCTGACCCCGGACTTCCGTGGCCGGATGGAGCAGGCGCTGGAGGTGTTCCGCGAGACCCCGCCTGACGTGTTCAACCACAACCTGGAAACCGCCCCGCGCATGTACCGGGTCGCCCGGCCGGGTGCCGACTACAAGTGGTCGCTGGAGCTGCTGCGCCGCATCAAGGAGATGCACCCCCACGTGCCGACCAAGTCCGGCGTCATGATGGGTCTGGGCGAAACCAACGAAGAGATCGTGCAGGTACTCAAGGACTTGCGCGAGCACGGCGTCAACATGCTGACCCTGGGCCAGTACCTGCAACCGAGCCGCCACCACCTGCCGGTGAAGCGTTATGTGCCGCCCGCAGAGTTCGACGAACTCAAGGATGTGGCCATGGATCTCGGCTTCAGCCACGCCGCCTGCGGTCCCTTCGTGCGTTCCTCCTACCACGCAGACCTGCAAGCCAAGGGGGAAGAGGTCAAATAAGCCTCTTTTCCTGCTGGCAGAAAAAAGAGCGCCTCTGGGCGTAATGCCAGTCAGTTAAGCCTGACTGGCATTGTTTTTACTAGGTTTTCTCGTCGCATACTTCTGTGGTTTGGCTTTGATGCACCTTGGGTAACTTCGTTCTCGGCGGGCGGGTAACTTGAA
>NZ_JBLUXC010000068.1:0-16492 GCF_048276795.1 Aeromonas sp. PS2Canimalfood6 | reverse complement strand
GGCGTGAATGAAGTCGAGAGCTTGGTCGATACGCATAAAAAAATCCGAAACCCAACAAGGAGTTTCGGATTCTTACACAGCCTGAGGATCGGTCAATGGATCCTTAACTGATCGGCATTACACGCTTGACGTGGCCTTTTTTCCAGAGTGAGTGATTACCAACCTTTCACCAGACCGCCCTTGAACAGCTCGGTCCCCTTCTTGAAGACCTCGTCGGTCTGGAAGGACTGGACGAACTCCTTGACCTTCTCGTCGTCCTTGTTGTTCTCGCGAGCAACGATCAGGTTGACGTAGGGGGACTCCTTGTCTTCGACAAACAGGCCGTTCTCGGTGGGGGTCAGACCAATCTGACCGGCGAAGGTGTTGTTGATGATGGCCAGATCCACGTCTTCCAGGGAGCGCGGCAGTTGTGCGGCTTCCAGCTCGACGATCTTGAAGTTGCGCGGGTTGCTGGCGATGTCCAGTACGGTCGCTTCCAGACCGGCACCCTCTTTCAGCGTCAGCAGGCCCTGCTTCTCCAGCAGGATCAGGGAACGACCCAGGTTGGTCGGATCGTTCGGCACCGCGATCTGGGCACCGTCTTTCAGCTCGGACAGGGCCTTGACCTTCTTGGAGTAACCGGCGATCGGGTAGACGAAGGTGTTGCCGACCGGCACCAGCTTGAAGCCGCGATCACGGATCTGGGCATCCAGGTAGGGCTTGTGCTGGAAGGCGTTGACGTCGACGCTGCCGTCGTTCAGGGCCACGTTCGGGGTGACGTAGTCGGAGAAGGTGACCACTTCGACGGTCAGGCCGTATTTTTCCTTGGCCACCTTGGCCGCGGTCTCAACCAGCTCGGTCTCGGGACCGGCGATGGCGCCCACCTTCAGGGTCTTGTTCTCTTCCTTCTGGCCGCAACCGACCAGTACCAGGGTTGCCAGCAGCGCAGCTGCTGCGGATTTGATGCCCAATTTCATAAAAACCTCCTGTCAGAAATCGACGATTAACGATGATCACATTGTTTGACCAGGCGCTCACCCGCGCTCTGGATGAGTTGAACCAGCACCACCAGAATGACCACGGTGACCAGCATGACGGTGGGATCGAAACGCTGGTAGCCGTAGCGAATACCCACATCACCGAGACCACCGCCTCCGATGGCACCTGCCATGGCGGAGTAGTTCACCAGGGTGACGAGGGTGATGATGACACTGTTGAGGATCCCCGGCAGGGCCTCGGGCAGCAGCACCTTGGCGATGATTTGCAGGGGTTTGGCCCCCATGGCCTTGGCCGCTTCCAGCAGGCCGTCAGGCACCTCCATCAGGGCCCCTTCCACCAGGCGGGCGATGAAGGGAATACAGCCCACGGTCAGCGGCACGATGGCGGCGATGGTGCCGATGCTGGTGCCGACGATGAAGCGGGTCAACGGAATGATGGCGACCAGCAGAATGATGAAGGGCACCGAGCGACCGACGTTGACGATGACGCCCAGGACCTTGTTGAGCAGCGGATTGGCCAGGATCTGGCCCGCCTTGGTCACGTGCAGCGCCACGCCGAGCGGCAGGCCGAGCAGGCAGCCGAACAGGGCGGAGGCAAACACCATGATGAGGGTGTCGCCCAGAGCCGAAATCAGCAGATTAATCATTGCTTCGGACATAACCCATTACCTCCAGCTGAATGTGGTTGTCGATGAGGAACTGCTGGGTGGCCTCGCACTGGGCCTCGTCCCCGAACAGTTCCGCCAGCAGGAAGCCGAACTTGACGCCACCGGCGTATTCGATGTCTGCGCTCAGGATGCTGATGTCGATGTTGAAACGGCGGCTCGCCTCGGAAATCAGCGGCGAATCCACCGTGGTCCCGGTAAAGCCGAGCTTCACCAGGGGATAGCTGCCGGGCACCCGGTCGCTACTCATCCGATCCTGATACTCTTGGGGCACTTCCAGGTGGATGGTGGAGTGGATGAAATCCCGGGCCAGCTGGGTCTTGGCATTGCTGAAGAACCAGGCCACTTCTCCCTGCTCGATGAGACGGCCGTCGCTGATGATGGCCACTTCGTCGCAGATCCCCTTCACCACGTCCATTTCGTGGGTGATGAGCAGTATGGTGAGCCCCAGCTTGACGTTGATCTCCTTGAGCAGGGTCAGGATCGAGCGGGTGGTCTGCGGGTCGAGGGCCGAGGTGGCCTCGTCACACAGCAGGACCTTGGGAGCCGGTGCCAGGGCGCGGGCGATGGCGACGCGCTGCTTCTGCCCGCCGGAGAGCTCGGACGGATAGGCGTGGGCACGGGCTTCCAGCCCGACCAGGGCCAGCAGTTCGCTGACCCGGCTCTGGATCTTGTCCTTGCTCCAGCCCGCCAGTTCCAGCGGGAAGGCGATGTTGGCGGAGACGGTGCGAGAGGCCAGCAGGTTGAAGTGCTGGAAGATCATGCCGATCTGGCGGCGAGCCTGAGTCAGATCCCGCTCGCTGAGGGCGACCAGGTCCTGGCCATCGACGATGACCTGCCCCTCGGTGGGGCGCTCCAGCAGGTTGACGCAGCGGATGAGGGTACTCTTGCCGGCACCGGAGGCACCGATCACCCCGAAGATCTTGCCTTGGGGCACATGCAGGCTCACGTCACGCAGGGCGTGCACGGCATCACTGCCTTTACCGTAGACTTTGTTGAGACCGATCAACTTAATCATGGATTCTTCCGTGCTAACAGCCTTAAAGCACAGGGCGCTACAGGCGGGTAAATTGGGCAGAGGTTTCACTGGGTAGCTCTGTCATCATGGAGGATGATGCTAAGATGTCCGGATGGCTGTGTCAACGCATGTTTTTACGTCTAGACGTCTAAAAAATGGATAAGGATTCCCGCCATTTGACTATGGTGTGGAGGTATCACCACCAGCATCAATATTAGATTCCGATTTGATGACTCTAGTCCGAATATAAGCTGGTAAATATCTTTTATGTCGTCGATTTGATGCCTCCCCTTCGGACAAGGTGCCCGGTTGTCCGGGCAGTCTAGCTGCCGGTTTCCCCTTCCTCCTGCCGTCTCTTTTCCTGCTTTCTTTTCCATCTCCTTGATGCAGAACAATAAATGACCAGTTTGTGGCCGTGTCGACATGCCAGCTCCCTATACTGGCTGCAGGTGGATGCCAGGAGGGGGGCGAGATGCGATTCCAACAGATCAAGGACCTGATGCTCTATCTCGAGGAGCTTCATCATCGGCAAGGGCACATTTACGGGCGCCAGATCCCCCGGGTGGATGCTGAGCGCAGCAGAATGTTGCTGGCCTATCTGCAAGGGCGGGAGGATGCCGCGGCGGCTCATCTGCACGATTATCGCGAGCAGATGGGAAGCGCGGTGAAGGAGACCTGGCTGGATCAGGGGTTTGGCGAGGATCTGCTGGCTGAGGGGGATCGTCTGGCGCTGCCCGCCACAACCCAGCCCGCGGAGATAGTGGCCCTGGTGTCACGCCAGGAGGAGAGGCTCATCGGCGAGCTGGAACGTCTGGCCCGGGAGTGCCCCACGCCCGACACGGCGGCGCTGCTGAAAGCCCTGGCCTCCATGGCCCAATCCCGCCTGACCCGTCTGGTACACGGTGCTCATCGCCTCGACGATCTCTGAGCCCGGATGAGAGAGACCCGGCACGGGCCGGGTCTTCTGATGTTGCTGGCGGTCAGCCCCCTTGCCGGGCCGCGCCATAGAGGGCGGCGCCTATGATGCCGGCCTGGTTGAGGTTCGCGGCCGCCACCAGGGGAGCCCGGGTCTCAATCTTGTCGATGAACTTGTCGAGCTTGGCGGCGCTGCCGCCCCCCAGGATGAAGAGGTCGGGGGAGAACAGAAACTCCAGGCGAGCCAGGTATTTGTTGAAACGTTTGCCCCAGCGGCCCCAGGAAAGATCCTCGCGCTTGCGCACCGCATCGGAGCAATAGTGTTCGGCCACCATGCCTTCCAGCATCAGGTGACCCAGTTCGGTATTGGGCAGCAACTGGCCATTGACGAAGACGGCGGTACCGATGCCGGTGCCGACGGTGATGAGAATGATGACCCCCTGGCGATCCTGCCCGGTGCCAAAGCGCATCTCCGCCAGACCGGCCGCATCGGCGTCGTTCAGGACATGGCAGGGCAGGCCGGTCACATCGGCAAACAGGTGGGCGGCATCGGTCTCAATCCAGCTCTTGTCGATGTTGGAGGCATTCTTGGCGATGCCGTTGTGGATGGTGGCGGGAAAACCGCACCCCACGGGACCCTTCCATTGGAAGTGCTCGACCAGCGCCTTGAGGGTGTGTGCCACGGCGGCCGGGGTTGCCGGTTGCGGTGTGGCGATGCGGTGGCGTTCGCCAATCAGCTCCCCGGTTTCGGTGTCGACCAGGCAGCCCTTGATCCCGGACCCCCCAATATCTACTCCCAGCATCTGCATCAGAATCTTCCTTTTATTGTGCCGATGTTCAATGGTCGGCAGAGCATGAAAAAATGGCTGCGATCCGGCAAGTGCCAGATCACTTATGCGTGATCCGGCAGACCTTTTTCGATGCAGCGGATCAGCAATCGCGTCTTTTTATTCTCTTCCTGCTGACGCCTGGCCAGGGTCGCCAGCGCCCACTCGATATGCTCGGCCACCATGGGCGCCGCCTCAGGCAGCGCCTGTTGCAGGGCGGCCAGGACCTCGCTGCTGGCCGGTCCGTTGCCAAGGGCCACCGCCAGGTTGCGGCGCCAGCGCTGATAGCCGATGCGGCGGATGGGGCTGCCTTCCGTGTGTTTGAGAAATTCGGCCTCGCTCCAGCCCCACAAGGTCAAGAGGGGCGGGCGGTGCAGGTCGGGACGGGGGCTGAAGTCGGGCTCCGGGCTGGCATTGGCATAGCGGTTCCAGGGGCAGATGAGCTGGCAGTCGTCACAGCCATAGATGCGATTGCCCATGAGCGGCCTGAATTCCTCGGGAATGGGGCCGTCATTCTCGATGGTGAGATAAGAGATGCAGCGCCGTCCGTCTACCACATAGGGGGCGATGATGGCACCGGTGGGGCAGATATTGATGCAGGCCACGCACTTGCCACACAGCTCCTTCTCCACCGGGGCATCCACGGGCAGCGGCAGGGCGATGAGCAATTCTCCCAGAAAGAAGAAGGAGCCGGCGGACTCGTTGATCAGCAGCGAGTGCTTGCCCACCCAGCCAAGGCCCGCCTTGGCCGCCAGCGGCCTTTCCAGAATAGGGGCCGAGTCGACGAAGGGGCGCCACTCGCCCAGGGTTTGTCCCGCCGCCTGCAACAGGGTGTCGCACCGCAGCTCGATGCGCTCCCCCAACTGTTTGAGCCGGTTGCGCAGCACCTTGTGGTAGTCGCGGCCGAGGGCATAGCGGCTGATGTAGCCGAGGGTGGGATCGCGCAGGGTGGCGGCAAAGCCCGCCTCGAACGGCAGATAGTTCATCCGCACCGAGATGACCCGCAAGGTGCCCGGCAACAGCTCGTGGGGGCGGGCCCTCATCATGCCGTGGCGCGCCATGTAGTCCATGGTGCCGTGATAACCGGCATCCAGCCAGGCCTGCAACCTTGGCTCTTCCAGGGTGAGGTCGGTGTCGGCGATGCCGACCTGGTCAAATCCTAGCTCCCTTGCCCAGAGCTTGATATCGTGGGCCAGTTGCGCAAGTTCGGCAGCCGTCATGCAGCATCCCCCCTCTGCCTGCAGGAGTGTGGCAGGCGCAGGGCGGCAATATGGCGTGCCAGTTGCCGGGTCATGGGATGATGAAACGTGGGGGCCGTCATGGTAGAGGTGTTCGGGGACGCTATCCGCAAAAATGAGTGGGAGAGTCTAGCACAACCCCTGTGGCGGGCCGAGCAGATCCGCAGCATGGAACGGCGCTGGGCCGAGCAGGAGGGGTTGCCCCTCTATGTGCTGATGGAGCGGGCCGGGAATGCGCTGTGCAACTATGCCTGTCACCACTGGCCCGACAGCCGCCAGTGGTGGATCTTCGTCGGCCCTGGCAACAACGGTGGGGATGGCTACGTGCTGGCCCGCCTTGCCCGGCGCATCGGCCTCGAACCTCTGGTGATTGCCGCCCGGGCTCCCGGCCTGCTGAGGGGAGATGCCAGGCGGGCTGCCGAAGAGTGGCTCGCATCGGGGGGGAGCGTGACCATGGCCGAGGATCTGCTGCCCGCCACGCTGCCGCCGCCGGATCTGGTCATAGACGCACTGCTCGGTACCGGCGTCCAGCTTCCCCTCTCCTCGTCAATGACAAAGATCGTCGCAACAATCAATGGCTTGAACGCGCCCGTGCTGGCGGTGGATCTCCCCTCCGGTCTCAATGCCGACACCGGCCGCGCCATGGGCGCACTGGTGCGTGCCACCCGCACCCTCACTTTCATCGGCATCAAGCAGGGCATGCTCACCGCCGACGGGGTAGACGGAGTCGGCCACCTCGACCGGGATCCCCTGGGAGTGACGCCGGGGGAGGAACGGGTTCCCGCTGCCGAGCGGATCGATTATCCCAGCCTCAAGGGGTTGCTGACCCCGCGCATGCGCTCGGCTCACAAGGGACACAGCGGCAAGGTACTGCTGACGGGGGGGAACCTCGGCATGCAGGGGGCCATCCTGCTGGCGGGTCAGGCCTGTCTGCGGGCGGGGGCGGGATTGGTACGCCTGCGCCAGCACCCTGATTGCCCTGCGGCCAGCCTGGTTCAACCCGAGCTGATGGGATGCCCCGCGGACATGGATGAAGGGTGGGCATCGGTGCAGGTACTGGGCCCCGGGCTAGGTCAGGATGAGTGGGGCCGGGCCCGGTTCGAACAGGGCATCGGAGCCGCCGTGCCACTGGTATTGGACGCCGATGGATTGAATTGGCTGGCGCAGGCCCCCCGTCATCAGGATAATTGGGTGCTCACGCCCCACCCCGGGGAGGCGGCTCGCCTGCTGGGTTGCTCCATCGCCGAGGTCGAGGGGGACAGGTTTGCGGCCGTCTCGCGACTGCAACAGCGCTACGGTGGTGTGGTGTTGCTCAAGGGGGCGGGGTCGCTCATCTGCGACGGCAGGCGCATTTCCCTGTGCGACGAGGGCAATCCGGGCATGGCCAGCGGCGGCATGGGCGACCTCTTGTCTGGTATAATCGCCGCCCTCCTGGCCCAGGGCTGGCCTGCGGGGATGGCCGCCCGACTCGGGGCCGTGATCCACGGCGAGGCGGCCGACCTGGCTGCGGCCGAGGGGGAGAGGGGCATGCTGGCATCGGATCTGCTGCCCTGGATCCGCCGTCTGGTCAATCCGACACAGTAACAAGTAACAAGAAGAACATGGCAAAAACGTTGATGATGACACTGCCGGACGAGGCAGCAACAGTGGCCCTGGGCGGCCGGCTGGCGCAGGCGTGCCAGCAGGCGACCACGGTCTTTCTGCACGGCGCCCTCGGGGCCGGCAAAACCACCCTGACCCGAGGCTGGGTGCAGGGGCTCGGCCATCAAGGCAAGGTCAAGAGTCCGACCTATACCCTGGTGGAGCCCTATGAACTGGCCAGGTGGCAGGTCTATCACTTCGATCTCTATCGACTGGCCGACCCGGAAGAGCTGGAGTTCATGGGTATTCGCGACTACTTCGGTGCCGATACCCTCTGCCTGGTGGAGTGGCCGGAGAAAGGGGAGGGCTGGCTGCCCGCTCCGGATCTCGAGATCACCCTGACCTATGTTAACGAGCAGCGCGAGGCCCAGATCGTGACCCGCACTGCTATCGGCGAAGCCATTCTGGAACGGTTGTCATCTCAGTGCGCGTGATCCTCGTCTTTGTTCTCTCCTTGATGGCCTTACCCACCTGGGCGAATCAGCTCAAGAGTGTGCGGGTATGGCCGTCGCCGGACAACACCCGGGTGGTGCTCGACATGAGCAGTGCCCCCAATTTCAACTACTTCACCCTGACCGGCCCGAGCCGCCTGGTGATCGACCTGAAGGGCGCCAGCAATGCCGCCAACCTGGCCCGCATCGAGAACAAGAGCGAGCTGGTGCGCAAGATCCGTGAGAGCACGCCCCTTGAACAAGGCAGCCTGCGCCTGGTGCTGGATCTCAGCTCTTCCATCAAGCCAGTGGTCTTCCCGCTGGCGCCGGCTGGTCCCTATGGCCACCGGCTGGTGATCGATCTGCCCTACGAAGAGAAGGGCAGCGCCACGGCACAACCCGCGCCCGTCGGGGGACAGGGCAAGGCCATCGTCATCGCCATCGATCCCGGCCACGGCGGGGAAGACCCGGGCTCCATCGGCCCGCGCCGCACCTACGAGAAGCGGGTGACCCTGTCGGTGTCGCAGAAGCTGGCGGCCCTCATCGATCGCGAGCCCGGCATGCGTGCCGTGCTGACCCGGCGCGGCGACTACTTCGTCGACCTGAACAAGCGCTCCGAGATCGCCCGCAAGGCCAAGGCGGATCTGCTGGTGTCGGTGCACGCCGACAGCTTCCACAACTCGACCCCGCGCGGCGCGTCCGTGTGGGTGCTGTCGACCAACCGTGCCAACCGCGAGATGGGCAGCTGGCTCGAGAAGCAGGAGAAGCAGGGGGAACTGCTCGGCGGCGTCGGCAAGGTATTGGCCGAGTCCGATCCCAACCCCTATCTGGCACAGACCTTCCTGGATCTCTCCATGGACAAGTCCAGGGCCGAAGGCTATGACGTCAGCCGCCAGATCCTGCGCTCGCTCGGGCGGGTGGCCAGATTGCACAAGAAGGCGCCGGAACATGCGAGTCTGGCGGTGCTGAAGGCGCCGGACATCCCCTCGGTACTGGTGGAGACGGGCTTTATCTCGAACCACGCCGAGGAGAAGCTGCTGGCCACCGCCAGCTATCAGGATCAGCTGGCCCGGGCCATCTTCGAGGGGATCCGCAACTATTACCGCAGTCATCCGACCAAGGGGCCCATGCTCACCGGCAAGGGCCAGGTTGCTGCCCCGCCGCGTCAGGCGCCTGCCAACAAGCCGGTCGCTGTCAGCAAGCCGGCTGCCCAGCCAACGCAGCAGGTCGTGACCAACCGGATGCCGGCGAGCGAGCCCTATCGCGTCGGTGAGGGCGGCGCCCCGGTCAGCAGCGTCGGCAGCGCCTCCGGTGCCGGCGTGATCAAACCTTACAAGGTCGCAGCCCAGGAGCCAAGCGCCCCGGTCAGCAGCGTGCAGAGCAACGACAAGTCCAGGATGATCCGCCACGTGGTCACCCGCGGCCAGAGCCTCTCCCGCCTCGCCGAGAAGCACGGGGTGAGCCAGGCGCGGCTGGTGGAGATCAACAAGCTCAAGTCGCGGGACATCCAGATAGGGCAGGTGCTCTACATCCCGCAGGACTAGTGCCGGATGAACGCCGCGACCGTCCCTCTGCCGGTGGCAAGGAGGGGCGCGGCGAATGTTCATGGTGTCAAGCCCATCCCCTCACACCCCCAACCTTCAGGAGTACGCGATGCCAATCCGTATATTGCCGCCGATTCTGGCCAACCAGATTGCTGCCGGTGAGGTGGTGGAGCGGCCCTCCTCCGTGGTGAAGGAGCTGGTGGAGAACAGCCTGGATGCGGGGGCCGACCGGGTCGAGATCGACATCGACAAGGGGGGCGCCAAGCTCATCCGCATCCGTGACAACGGCTGCGGTGTCGCCAGGGATGAGCTGGTGCTGGCGCTGTCGCGCCACGCCACCTCCAAGGTCGCGACCCTGGACGATCTGGAAGGGATCAGCAGCCTGGGGTTTCGCGGGGAGGCGCTCGCCTCCATCAGCTCGGTGGCTCGCCTCACCTTCACCTCCCGCACGGCGGAGCAGGCCGAAGCCTGGCAGGCCCAGGCGGAAGGGCGCGAGATGAGCGTCACCGTCAAGCCGGCGGCCCACCCGGTGGGTACCACGGTGGAGGTGGTGGACCTCTTCTTCAACACCCCGGCGCGGCGCAAGTTCATGCGCAGCGAAAAGACCGAGTTTGCCCACATCGACGAACTGGTGCGGCGCATCGCGCTCTCCCGTTTCGACGTCACCCTGATCCTGCGCCACAACGGCAAGGTGGTGCGCCAGTACAAGGCCGCGAACACGGTGGCGGAGCAGGAGCGCCGGCTCGCCGCCGTCTGCGGCTCTCCCTTCATGCACCACGCCCTGGCGGTGTCGAGCGAACATAGCGACGTGCGGCTCTGGGGCTGGCTGGCCACGCCCGCCGGCGCCAGGCCGCAAAACGATCTGCAATACACCTATGTCAACGGCCGCATGATGCGCGACAAGCTCATCAACCACGCCATCCGCCAGGCCTATGACGAGCTGCTGCCCGCCGATCGCTTCGCGGCCTATGTGCTCTACATCGAGCTGGATCCCCGTCAGGTGGACGTGAACGTTCACCCCGCCAAGCACGAGGTGCGCTTCCATCAGGCGCGCCTCATCCACGACTTCATCTTCCAGGCGCTGTTTACCGCCTTGCGCCACGACGGAGCAGGGAGCGCCACCGATGCCCCCCTGGCCGAGACCCAGGTCGAGCTGCCGGGCAGCCCGGAGATCACCTATCCGGGTCAGGCGCCGCGCACCGAGTGGTACGGTGCCGAACACGGCTATCGGGCTCCTGCCCCTGCGCGAGATGGCGACGGCGTGCGGGAAGGCGGTGGTGGCAGGGGAGGACACTACCAGCCTCCCGAACCCCCGAGCCGGGCCGCCATGCGAGGCATGGGCGCCTTGCTCACCACCCTGCCCGAGGTGGCGACGCCGGCATCCCGGCCCGGAGCCGAGAGCGGTGCCGTCGAGACGCCAGCCCGAACGGGGGAGTGGCGCGCCCTGAGCCTGGTCGAGCAGGCCTATCTGCTGATGGAGCGTCAGGGGCAGCTGGCGCTGCTCTCCCTGGTGCGCGCCGAGCGTCTGTTGTTGCGCCACTGGCTGCTGGATGCCTGGGGCCAGGGGCTGGCGGCCCAGCCTCTGTTGCTGCCGGTCTCCTTCAAGCTGCCGAAAAACCTGGTCGCACTGGTGGAGGAGCGGGAACGTCTGCTCAAACGCATGGGGCTGGAGTTGAAAAGCGGGGGACGCGACACCATGATCCTGACTCGGGTGCCCGCCCTGCTGCGCCAGACCGATCTGGCCCGCCTCTTACCCGAATTGTTGCAGCTGGTCGAGAGTGGATCTGACAGTGATGCCGACGCGCAGGCTGGGGTACTATGCCAGTGGTTGGTGGAACAAGGCATAAGTGCCGAAAAAATATACGATTTTGCCACTGCCACCCGGTTGTTGACGGAACTTGTTGCCGATTTCAGTGACCAACTGGCAGACGTTCGCATGGTGCGCCCGTTGCCGCTGGCGAACGTGCTGGCCGAGTTTGCCGATGGCAACTGACGGCGTCTCGTCGTCTGTTGCATCCATATGACCAGTTTTATGCCGGCTCGCCCGTGAAGGGGCGGCCGAAGGGAGTATTTAACGTGGCTGACTTGCCGACTGCAATTTTTCTGATGGGGCCGACGGCCTCCGGCAAGACGGATCTCGCCATTGAACTGTGCCAGGCCCTGCCCTGCGACATCATCAGCGTGGACTCCGCGCTCATCTATCGCGGCATGGACATAGGCACCGCCAAGCCGACGCCAGCCGAGCTGGCGCAGGCCCCGCACCGGCTGATCGATATCCTGGATCCCGCCATGAGCTATTCGGCGGCGGATTTTTGCAAGGATGCCCTGCGGGAGATGAAAGAGATCGCCGACCGTGGTCGCATTCCGCTGCTGGTGGGCGGCACCATGCTCTATTTCAAGGCGCTGCTGGAGGGGCTTTCTCCGCTGCCTTCCGCCGATCCCGCCATTCGGGCCGGCATCGAGGAAGAGGCTGCCCGCCTCGGCTGGCAGGCGCTGCACGACGAACTGGTGCGCATCGACCCGGTGGCCGGTGCCCGCATCCACCCCAACGATCCCCAGCGCCTGTGCCGGGCGCTCGAGGTTTACCGCATCAGCGGCAAGACCCTCACCGAGCTGACCCAGGTACAGGGAGAGGGGCTGCCCTACCGGGCGCTGCAGTTTGCCATCGCGCCGAGGGATCGGGCCGTGTTGCACCAGCGCATCGAACAGCGGTTTGACAAGATGCTGGGCAGCGGCTTCGAGCAGGAGGTCAGGGCGCTTTACGAGCGGGGGGATCTCACCCCGGATCTTCCCTCCATTCGCTGCGTGGGATACCGCCAAATGTGGGACTACCTGGCGGGGGAAGTGGAGTATGATGAGATGCGTTATCGCGGCATTGTTGCCACCCGCCAGTTGGCCAAGCGTCAGATGACCTGGTTGCGCGGTTGGCCTGATGTGACCTGGTTGGAATCTGGTGAGTCTGGCAATCTGGCCAGGGTCGTCGCCCAAGCTGGTCCGGCTTGACACTCCTGTATAATCAGGTTGTTATATTGAATATCCGGTGTTTAAAAACAACAAACTATAAGGAAAAGAAAGATGGCTAAGGGGCAATCTCTCCAAGACCCGTTTTTGAATGCGCTGCGCCGTGAGCGTATTCCTGTTTCTATCTATTTGGTGAACGGCATCAAACTGCAGGGTCAGATCGAATCGTTTGACCAGTTTGTCATTCTGCTGAAGAACACCGTGAGCCAGATGGTCTACAAGCACGCCATTTCCACCGTGGTGCCGGCCCGTGCCGTCAACCATCACCAGCACGCCCCGGGCGCCGCCGGTGAAGAGCAGGGTGAAGCCGAGGCGTGATATCCTGCGGCGAGTTCACTCGCCAACTCAGATCCATCATGATACCTGTCAAGGAGCAAGCGCTTGTTTGACCGTTACGAAGCTGGTGAACAGGCCGTTCTGGTACATGTCAACTTCAGCGATGAGGGCGAGCGGGAGGATCTGGACGAGCTCAAGATGCTGGTGAGCTCGGCCGGGGTCAATGCACTGGGGGTGATCACCACCAGTCGCAGCGCACCCAGCGCCAAATTTTTTGTCGGCAGCGGCAAGGCGGAAGAGATCGCGTCCCAGGTCCAGATGCTGGACGCCGACGTGGTCATCTTCAACCATGCCCTGACCCCTGCCCAGGAGCGCAACCTGGAGCGTCTGTTCCAGTGCCGGGTCGTGGACAGGACTGGTCTTATCCTCGATATCTTCGCCCAGCGCGCCCGCACTCACGAAGGCAAGTTGCAGGTCGAACTGGCCCAGTTGCGCCATCTTTCCACTCGTCTGGTGCGAGGCTGGACCCACCTTGAGCGACAAAAGGGGGGGATCGGTCTGCGCGGCCCGGGTGAAACCCAGCTTGAAACCGACCGACGCCTGCTGCGTGAGCGTATCAAGGCCATTTTGCGCCGCCTCGACAAGGTGGCCAAGCAGCGGGAGCAGGGGCGCCGTGCCCGCAACCGCAACGAAGTGCCGACCGTTTCTCTGGTGGGGTATACCAACGCCGGAAAATCCACTTTGTTCAACCAACTTACAGATGCCAGCGTGTATGCTGCCGACCAATTGTTCGCAACCCTGGACCCCACCCTGCGTAAATTGGTGATCCAGGATGTGGGTGATGTGATCCTGGCGGATACAGTTGGATTTATTCGGCACTTGCCCCATGATCTGGTCGCGGCCTTCAAGGCGACCCTGCAGGAGACTCGCGAAGCGGACCTGCTGCTGCATGTGGTGGACTGCGCCGATGAACAGATGCAGGAGAATATCGAGTCGGTCCAGCGTGTGCTGGCCGAGATCGAGGCGGATGACCGTCCCCAACTGATGATCTGCAACAAGATCGACAAGCTGGGGGATCGTCCGGCTGGTCTTGAACGGGATGAGGCTGGGCGACCGGTGCGAGTCTGGTTGTCGGCCCAGACTGGCGAGGGCAGTGAATACCTGTTCCAGGCACTGACCGAACTGCTGGCCGGCTCCATGGTGCATCACACCCTGCAACTGCCCCCTTCCGCCGCCAGACTGCGCAGTGCGCTCTATCGGCTGAAAGGTATCGAGCAGGAAGGTTTCAGCGAGGAGGGGGACTTTGTGCTGGAAGTTCGCCTGCAACTGGCTGACTGGAACCGCCTAATGAAACAAGAAGGTGAGAGTTTACAACGCTTTATCAGACATTGATGGGTCGATGAACATAAATGGTTTGCTGACTTCATCGCCCCTCTGTGGCCCGATAGAGATGATATCCATCCGCATGTATTAATGGAGACGCTGATGGCTTGGAATGAGCCTGGTAACAATGGCAAAGACCGTGACCCCTGGGGGAACAACGGCAAGAATCAGGGCCCCCCTGATCTGGACGAGATGCTTCGCAAGGTGAGCCGTCGTTTTGGCGGTCTGCTCGGTGGTGGCAAATCCGGTGGTGGTGACGTCGGCAAGTTCGGCCTCTCCATCGCGCTGGTGGTGGCCGTGGTGGTGTGGGTCGTCAGCGGCTTCTACACCATTCGCGAAGCCGAGCGGGGCGTGGTGCTGCGTTTTGGCGAATATTCCCACAACGTGGACCCGGGTCTGCGCTGGAAACCGACCTTCATCGACCGAGTGATCCCGGTGGACGTGGAGTCTGTCCGTTCCCTGCCGGCGTCCGGTTTCATGCTGACCCAGGATGAGAACGTGGTGCGGGTCGAGATGGACGTGCAGTATCGCGTGGTCGATCCCGAGCAGTACCTGTTCAGCGTGACCAATGCAGACGAGAGCCTGAGCCAGGCCACCGACAGCGCCCTGCGCTACGTGGTGGGTCACACCCGGATGGACGATGTGCTGACCACGGGTCGTGAGAAGGTGCGTCAGGAAACCTGGCAGGTGATCGACAGCATCATCGAGCCCTATCAGATGGGTCTGCAGATCGTGGACGTCAACTTCCTGCCGGCGCGTCCGCCGGAAGAGGTGAAGGATGCGTTTGATGACGCCATCTCCGCCCAGGAAGATGAGCAGCGTTTCATCCGTGAAGCGGAAGCCTATGCCCGTGAAGTGGAGCCCAAGGCTCGTGGCCAGGTCAAACGTCTGGAGCAGGAGGCCGAAGCCTACAAGTCCCAGATCGTGTTGAAGGCCAAGGGTGAAGTCGCTCGCTTCAACGAGCTGCTGCCCCAGTATCAGGCCGCGCCCGAGCTGACCCGTGATCGTATCTACCTGGAAACCATGGAAGAGCTCTATCAGCAGGCCAACAAGGTGGTGGTCGACATGCCGGCTGGCAACAACAGCATGATCTACCTGCCGCTCGACAAGCTCTCTGGCAAGGCGAATGCCGTGCAACCGGCACGTCCTGCGGGCACCCCGGCAGTCGAGGCGGCCCAGCCGTCCAACGAAGGGGCCAACTCCACTCCGACCCCGCTGCGTGGCGGTGACCGTTTCAGCACAGGGAGAAACTGATAGATGAAAAAGCTAGCTATTGGTGTCATCGCTGTGGCCGCCATGGTCTGCTTCTCGTCCATCTTCATCGTCGATGAAGGACAGAAGGGGATCGTGGTGCAGTTTGGCAAGGTGAAACGGGTCGACTCCGGTGAACCGCGCCTGTACGAGCCGGGCCTGCACTTCAAGGTGCCGCTCATCGACCAGGTACGTAAGATGGATGCCCGCATCCAGACCCTGGAAGGCCAGGCGGATCGCTTCGTTACGTCCGAGAAGAAGGACCTCATCATCGACTCCTACGTGAAGTGGAAGATCGAGGACTTCTCCAAGTACTACCTGGCGACCGGTGGTGGCAACAAGATCCAGGCTGAAGACCTGCTCAAGCGCAAGATCAACAACGGCCTGCGTTCCGAGATCGGTAACCGCACCATCAAGGACATCGTCTCCGGCGAGCGCAGTACCGTGATGGAAGATGCCCTGATGAAGATGGCGCGCTCCTCCGAGCTCGGCATCAAGGTGGTGGATGTGCGCATCAAGCAGATCAACCTGCCGGTGGAAGTTTCCAGCTCCATCTATCAGCGGATGCGTGCCGAGCGGACTGCGGTAGCCCGTGAGCACCGTTCACAGGGCCGGGAGCAGGCCGAGATCCTGCGTGCCGACATCGACCGCAAGGTGACCGTGATGATCGCCGACGCCGAGAGTAATGCCCGTCAACTGCGTGGTGAAGGGGATGCCGAAGCCGCCAGGATCTATGCCGACAGCTACAAGAAGGACCCGGAGTTCTTCAGTTTCGTGCGCAGCATGGAGGCCTATCGCAAGAGCTTCGCCGGTGGCAACGACCTCATGGTCCTGAAACCGGACAGCGAGTTCTTCCGCTACCTCAAGTCGCCGCACGGCAACAAGCAGTAAACTCGTGTTGATATGACCCAAGGGCCTGATGATTCAGGCCCTTTTGTTTGCCGGTCACAGACCGGCAGGGGATCAGGGATAAGGAGAGGTGATGCTGACATCCATGTTGATGGGGCTGGGATTGCTGCTGCTCTTCGAAGGATTGGGGCCCTTGCTTGCTCCCAGGGCATGGCAGCAGATGCTGCGCCTGCTCGGGGAGTTGCCGCCGGAACAGCTGCGCCGCATCGGCGGCTGTCTGGTGGTGGCAGGTGGCGTCATCTTGTGGGCGTTGGCCCGTTAGAGCCTGTGTTGATCCGACATTCCGCACCTGATTTAGGAATAAATTTGCCGATAGCGCTCACCCAATACCTCCAAAATGATCTGCTGGTCTCCTGTTAGCTCCGTTACTTGTGGCGGAGCTTCTCCCAGTCGATA
>NZ_JBLUXC010000067.1:0-17632 GCF_048276795.1 Aeromonas sp. PS2Canimalfood6 | reverse complement strand
GGCGTGAATGAAGTCGAGAGCTTGGTCGATACGCATAAAAAAATCCGAAACCCAACAAGGAGTTTCGGATTCTTACACAGCCTGAGGATCGGTCAATGGATCCTTAACTGATCGGCATTAGCCTCTGGGCGCTCTTTTTTTTATCGCCGTCACCGCGCAGGCAGCGGTTGTCCCTTTGTGATTGGCGCCGTTCTGGCGTAACGTGGCCACTCCCCTTCTCTGGAGTGCTGTGCCGGATGCCGACTCTCACCGTTCGCCTGATCCCCCTGCGTGACGCAGACTTTCCCGCCTATCGCGACTACTTCATCGAGGATTACGCCCAGGATCTTGCCAGCAACCACGGGATGGCGCTGCCTGACGCCCACCGTCAGGCCGACGCCTCGTTGCAGCAGCTCCTGCCACTGGGTGTCGCCACCCCGGGTCATCACCTGCTCGCCATGGTACCTGAAGCCTCGAACGCGCCGGGCGAGCCTCTGGGCTATCTCTGGCACGCCATCGACGGCGCCGCCGGCACCACCTTCATCTACGACTTCTATGTGACACCGCCCCATCGTGGTCGCGGCCTCGGCAAGGCAGCCATGGCCGCCCTGGAAGCGCAGCTCGCCCCCCTAGGCATCCACCAGATCAAGCTGAGGGTGGCCCATGACAACCCGAGGGCACTGGCGCTCTATCAGGCGCTGGGCTTCACCATCACCGGCTACAACATGGCAAAGCGTCTGGATTGAGCACCTTCATTGGGCCACCACCCGGCCCATGGCTCAGAGCGAGATGCCGGAAAAAGACATGAAGCCGAGGGACATCAGCCCGGCCACGATGAAGGTAATGCCGATCCCCCGTAGCCCCTCTGGCACATCCGAATACTTCATCTTCTGGCGCAACCCCGCAATGGCGACGATGGCCAGCAGCCAGCCCAGCCCTGAGCCCGCCCCGTAGACCACGGATTCGATGAAGTCGTAATCCCGCTGGGCCATGAACATCACCCCGCCGAAGATGGCGCAGTGCACCGTCAGCAGCGGCAGATAGATACCGAGCGCGTGATGGAGCGCCGGGAAATGTTTGTCCAGCACCATCTCCATCACCTGCACCAGGGCCGCCAGCACCCCGATATAGACGATGAAATCGAGAAAGCCCAGATCAAACTCCCCGAGGAAGGTACTCTCGGGACGCAGGATATGGCGGTAGATCAGGTTGTTGAGGGGGATGGCGATTACCATGACCACCAGCACCGTCATGCCCAAACCGAAGGCGGTGTTGATGTTCTTGGAAACGGCCAGGAAGGTGCACATGCCAAGGAAGAAGGCCAGCGCCAGGTTTTCCACAAAGATCGACTGGATGAAGAGATTGACGTAATCGTCCATGAATGAGTTCACCACTTGGTTGCAATAAGAGCACGTCCGCGCCCGGCCAACGGCCAGTCGCGAAGATGACGTTTACAGAGAGAGCTGGCGCAGCACCCGGTAATGACCACGGCAGCCGCCAGACTGCCGAGCAGCCCGGTCAGCGGTACTCAATGACGGGGATCAAACGGGCAGGCGCCCGGCTGGTGAACCTAGTCGCCCTGGCAGAAGCGATATTGCAGGTGGTGGCAGCGAAGCCGCCGTGTGTGCAGAGCGCCGAAGTAGTCGGGCCGCTGCCTGAGATAGATGAGAGGCAGAAAGAACAGCAGGCCGCAGAGCAGGCAGAGGATATCGTGCTGGAACCAGGCCAGCAGCATCTGGTAGAGCTCGGCATGAGCGGCCCCTTCCAGTCGCCGTCCCTGCTCGAAACCGAGCCGCCACTGGGAGGCGGGCGGCAGGCTGACGTTGTCGGCAAGCCCCGGGTTCGCTGGCTCATGGAACAGCATCGGCCGCTCCTGCCCTTGCGTCTCCATTCCCTTAGTTGCAACGACCCCTGCCGCCGCCGCAGCGGCAAGCCAGAGAAGGCAGGCGATGGCAAGCACCATCGGCCATGACGAGGGGCGGCGAGAGGATGACAAGGGGGCTGTCCGTCAAGAAAAATTACAGGTGGAATATATCACAATACCGTCACTTATTGCATTTTCCACCATGAGATATTAACAGGAGCGATATTAAACACCGCCCCATTCCCTAAAACCGGCAAGGTTGCACCACCTTGAGAAAGCGGCTTTCATCTTCCTCAAGGTGAGGGCTCACCCCTGCTGGAAGGCCGGGTGGTAACACACTTCGCCACTGGGCATGGCAGCACCGAACGAGCGGGCCATGAAGTACTCGGCTGGCACGCCGGGCAGCGTCAACCCCGGCTCGGGCACGAAACCGAAACGGCCGTAGAAGCCGGGATCCCCCAGCACCACGCAGCCGGCCGCCCCTATCCCCTTGAGCTCGGCCAGACCCGCGTCCATCAGCCGTGACCCCAGCCCCCTGCCCTGAAGCGCAGGGGAGACGGAAATGGGGCCAAGGCCATACCAGTGCGGGCTGCCATCGCTGATGGTGACCGGCGAGAAGCAGAGGTGGCCGACCACTTGGCCCCCCTGCTCCGCCACCAGCGACAGGCTGAGTGCCCCGGCCTGGCGCAGGTCACGCACGATCAGCTGTTCGTTGTGATCGGTATGGGGGGCATTGAGGAACGCGGCCACGGTCAGCGCTTCAATGGCGTCGTGATCGGCGCCCGTTTCAGGTCGAATGAGAATATTCATAAGGTTTTCTCCGTTTGTTATCTTGCAATGGATGACCTGATCAGACTGCCTGCAGGCAGCAGATCACATAGCCATAGCTGCCCAGGTATTGGCGGTGAATGGCCACTTCCCGGCTCAGATCCTGCCAAGCTGGGCTATCCCCCAGCTCGGCACTGTGGCGCGCCAGATTGCGCTCGATGGGATCCAGATAGTTGTCCCAGGCCCTTGGCGGCAACGGGGTGTGCCACAGACAGCGATAACCCGCCTCCTGCACCGTTTTGAGCAGGCCCGCCAGGGTCTGCATGGCGGGATAATCTCGCTGCCAGAACGCCAGCGCCTCCTCTGGGGGCGTGTCAGTCAGCCACACCAGGTCGCTCAGCACCAGGCAGGCATCAGGATCGGCAAGGTACGCCCGCCAGGCTTTGAGCGCATTGGCCACCCCTATGGTGTAGGCGCTCCCCTCGGCCCAGATGAGATCGGCGGGGACCAGGTCCGCCGGCAGCGCCGCCATGTTGGCGCACAGGGTGGTGACCTGCTCAAAGCCAGCCGCGCTGGCCGATCTCGCCACGGCGGCCAGCGCCTCCTCGTCCAGATCGATGGCCACTATGGTGGCGTCCGTCACCTGTGCCAGCGCCAGGGTGGCGGAGCCGCGCCCGCAGCCCATGTCGAAGATCCGGCGAGGCTGGCTGGGCAGCGCGGCAAATTGCTGCTGGGTGAAGAGGCTATCGCCCGGCCCCCAATAGCTCATGCCATCCAGCAGCAGCTTGAAATCCCGGATGTAGCGCTCATGTTCATTCATGTCTTTGCTGAGCCACTGCAGGTGGTAACGCGCTTTTTCACTGAATCCCTGCTTCATCACCCAGGCAAAGTAAGCCTGCGGGGCTTGATGCTGCAGTTGCCGCTGCCAGGCCTTGAACTCGTCGCCGGAGTGCGCACGCAAACCGGCGAGATCCGCCAGCAGATCCCGGGCGCGTTGCATCCGCGCCAGCTCTTCATCCAGCTCCCTGACCCGGGCCTGCAATGCCGCCTGATCTATCTCGCCAGCCAGACAGGCGAGGCACTGCTTGAGGCTGAGACCACCTGCCTGCAGGGCCTGTACCATCCGCAGCCGCTGCAGATCGTCATCGTCGTAGTGGCGATAGCCGTTGGCGCCCCTCGTGCCCGTAATCACCCCCAGCTTCTCGTAATAGAGCAGGGTAGAGCGGGCCAGGCCGCAGCGCCGGGCCAGTTCGGATATTTTCATGACAGCGACTCGCAGTGGGGTCCGTGACCCGATGAAGGGAAGCTTAAACTGTGAAGCAATAGACGGGTCAACGACAACATCCGGGTTCACACCATAAAAAAACGGCCACCCTGAGGTGGCCGTCATCGACAGCAAGAGAGACTCGCGGGATCAGAGGCCGGCGGCTTCCAGATGCTCCACCAACAACTGCACGCTGCGGTTGCCACGCCACTCGTTGACGTCGAGCCGGTAGACCAGCCGCACCCGCTTCACCGAAGCATCGGGCCAGCGCTGCAAGTCGACGCCAAAGGCGATGGCATCCACCGCGTGGCCGGAATCCGTGGTCAGCATCATCTTGAGGTGCTTCTCCCCCACCAGCCGCTGCTGCACCAGCACGAACTCGCCGTCAAACAGCGGCTCGGGGAAGGCCTGACCCCAGGGGCCGGAGGCGCGAATAAGCTCCGCCAGCTCGAGGGTGAGCTCGTCCGGCAGCAGTTCGCCATCGGTGAGCAGCACCCCGGTCAAGAGCTCAGGGGTCACCAGCTCGCCGATGACCGCCTCAAAAGCCCGCCCGAAGGCCTCGATATTGGCCTTGGGCAGGGTCAACCCGGCCGCCATGGCGTGGCCGCCAAACTTGCCCATCAAGCCGGGGTGGCGGGTATCGAGCAGTTCCAGCGCATCGCGCAGGTGCACCCCCGGGATGGAGCGCCCGGAGCCCTTGAGCTCGGTCTCGCTGCTCTCGGCAAAGGCGATGACCGGGCGGTAGTACTTCTCCTTCACCTTGGAGGCCACCAGCCCCACCACCCCCTGATGCCACTCGTTTCGGTGCAGCACGATGCCGGAGGGCACCTCGCCGTCGCGAAAACGGATCTGCTCCAAAGTGGCGAGCGCCTCCTGCTGCATCCCCTGCTCGATCTCCTTGCGCTCCTGGTTGAGGCTGTCCATTTCGGAGGCGAACTGGCGCGCCAGGTTGATGTCGTCACAGAGCAGACAGGCGACCCCGAGGGACATGTCATCGAGCCGGCCCACCGCGTTGAGGCGCGGCCCCAGCGCAAAGCCGAGATCGGCAGCGCACAGGCGACGACCGTCGCGGCCCGACACGTCCACCAGCGCCTGGATGCCGGGGCGGCAGCGGCCGGCCCGGATCCGCTGCAAGCCCTGATGGACCAGGATGCGGTTGTTGCCATCGAGCGCCACCACATCGGCGACCGTGCCGAGCGCCACCAGATCGAGGTAATCCGCCACGTTGGGGGCGCACAGCCCCTGACGCTCATACCAGCCGCTCTGGCGCAGCTGGGTATTGAGGGCCGCCATCAGATAGAAGGCGACCCCGACCCCGGCCAGCGACTTGGAGGGGAAGTCGCAGCCATGCTGGTTGGGGTTCACTATCGCATCGGCGTCAGGCAGCTCCTGGCCCGGCAAATGGTGATCGGTAACCAGTACCTGCATGCCGGCCGCCTTGGCCGCCGCCACCCCGGCGATGCTGGAGATGCCGTTGTCCACCGTGATCAGAAACTCGGCGCCGCGGGCCACCGCCAGCTCGACGATCTCCGGGGTGAGGCCATAACCGAACTCGAAGCGGTTGGGCACCAGAAAATCGATGTGACGACCGCCCATGGCGCGCAGGGCCAGCACGCACAGCGCCGAGCTGGTGGCGCCGTCGCAGTCAAAGTCACCGACAATGAGAATGCGTTTTTGCGCCGTCAACGCCTCGGCCAACAGCGGCACCGCCTGCGCCATGCCGAACAGACGCTGGGGCGGCAGCAGCTGGCTGGCGCTGCGCTCCAGCAGAGCGGGATCTTCGACCCCGCGGCTGGCGAAGATTTGACGAAGCAGCGGGTGCAGGGTGGCGGGCAGATGGGAATCATCAACTCGCGGACGACGACGGATTAGCAGGGGCATTGATGTGATCCAGTATCTTGAGCAGTTGTTCAGGGCTCTGATAACCGCGCACCAGGTCGCCATTTGGCAGGACCCAGCTCGGCAGCGCCTTGATCCCGAGCCACTGGCTCAGGCCGATATGATGGGCAAGGATCTCATTACAGCCGGTCTCAGGCAAACGATCACTGAGATCCAGTGCGTCGAACTGCCGGGGATCGCACCAGAGCGCCTGCGTCTCGGCCAGCTCGACGAAGGGGGCAGCCAGGGGCAGCAACTGCACGCTCACCCCTCTTTCCTGCAATTGCGGCAACTCGTCCAGCACGGCGTGACAGCGGCGGCAGCCGAGATCGGTAAACAGGGTCACCCGGTAGCGCTCGTTCGGCGCCTTGAGCCAGAGCCGGGCCTCCCCTATCTGGGAGAGCGCCAGCCTGCGTTGCTGCTGCTGGCTGAGCCGGGTGAGGTTTCTCATGTCGTGGGCCAGATCCAGCATGGAGCCCTGCAGCACATAGTCTCCCCTGGCATCGCTGTAGAGCAGTCCCTGGGCCGTGCCCAGCAGATAGAGGCCCGGCATGGGGGTCTCGTCCACCAGGTAGACCTGCACACCGAGGCGCTGCTCTATGGTCTGTTTCAACACATGGGGGTCCATCCCCGCGCTGGCCGCAAAAGCGCACAGCAGCATCATTCCCAGCAGTAAATATCGCATTAGCTCATTCACTTGGCATGATGGAAGGGCCTCATAAGGTAACCCGGACAATTCCCTCTCCCAAAGACCTTAATTAGTGATCGATTAATAACGTCCGCAAGAAAAAATCACGGGATGACAGGTTGCCAATCGGGCTTGAGCCCCGCAAGCTAATCAGGACGATGGGAGACATCTTTAGTCATCCCTCTGTTTTGCTGATGTTTTATTATTCAAATCGACGTGCGCTCAGGTGGCATGTCGTCCATTTCTAGGGGGAAAAATGAGTCTGATTCAAGAGTTCAAGGCCTTTGCGTCCAGAGGCAACGTCATCGACATGGCGGTCGGTATCATCATTGGTGCCGCCTTCGGCAAGATAGTCTCCTCCTTCGTGGGAGACGTGATCATGCCCCCCATCGGGCTGATCCTGGGGGGCGTGGATTTCAGCGATCTCGCCGTGACCCTGAAGGCCGCCGAAGGGGATGCCCCTGCCGTGGTCATCGCCTACGGCAAGTTCATCCAGACCTGTATCGACTTCCTGATCATTTCCTTCGCCATCTTCATGGGGCTCAAGGCCATCAACACCCTGAAGAAGAAGCAGGAAGAGGAAGCCGCCGCCCCGGCCGGCCCCACCAAGGATCAGGAGCTGCTGACCGAGATCCGCGACTTGCTGAAATCCCAGCAGGGGAAATAACCGTTTCCTCCCTGTCGTGTGCTGAAAAAAAACCGCCTTCGGGCGGTTTTTTGTTGCAGGGCCGGTGAGGCGATCAGGCTCTGGGGTGGTGCTGGCCGTGCAGTGCCTTGAGCCGCTCGTTGGCCACGTGGGTATAGATCTGGGTGGTGGAGAGATCCGCGTGGCCCAGCAGCATCTGCACCACTCGCAGATCGGCGCCGTGATTGAGCAGGTGGGTGGCGAAGGCGTGACGCAGGGTGTGGGGGGAGAGTTCCCCTCTGATGCCGGCTCTCAGGGCATAGAGCTTGATGCGGTGCCAGAAGGTCTGGCGAGTCATCATCCGGGCCCGCTTGGAGGGGAACACCACGTCAGAGCTGGTGCCGCCGAGGAGCAGGGTACGCGCCTCCCGGTAGTAGCGCTCCAGCCAGTGCACCGCCTCCTCCCCCATGGGGACCAGGCGCTCCTTGTTGCCCTTGCCCACCACCCGCACCAGCCCCTGGCGCAGGCTGACGTGTTCGGCGGTCAGCCCCACCAGCTCGGATACCCGCAGCCCGGTGGCGTAGAGCAGCTCGAGCATTGCCTTGTCCCGCAGCTCCAGCGGGTCGTCCACCAGGGGCGCTTGCAGCAGCGCCTCCACCTCGGCTTCGCTCAGATCCGATGGCAGCTTTTTGGGGAGCTTTGGCCCCTCCAGCAGCACGGTGGGATCGTCGCTGCGCAGCTTCTCGCGATTGAGGTACTGGTAGAAGCGGCGCAGGGCCGAGAGGAAACGGGCCGTGCTGCTGGCCGCGAACTGATGGTCCACCCGCCAGGCGAGGTAGTGCTGGATGTCGTCCAGCCCCGCCAGCAGCAGGGAACCGCCTTGCTCATCGAGCCAGAGGGCAAATTTTTCCAGGTCGGTGCGATAGGAGCTGACCGTGTTGTCGGAAAGCCCCCGCTCCAGCCAGAGGGCGTCGAGAAACGGCTCGATCAGGGGATGGGATTCTGCTTTGCTCATGGTGCGCCGCGCTCAGGGAAACAGGTCGCCATTGTAACGTGCCGACCCACCCGGGCCGCAAGGCAAGGCTGCACATCCCCTCAGGCGGTGAAGAGCCCGGCGCAATCTGCTAGACTGGCGCCCTCCCCCCGGGCGCCGCTGTGCCGGTCACGCCCCTTGCCGACTGCGATCAAGAGAAGAGCGATGAAGATAGGTTTGTTTTATGGCTCCACCACCTGCTACACCGAGATGGCCGCCGAGAAGATCCGCGCCCTCATCGGCCCCGAGCTGGTCGATCTCCACAACATCAAGGATGTGCCCCTCGCCCGCATGCAGGAGTACGACATCCTGATCCTGGGCATCTCCACCTGGGACTTCGGCGAGCTGCAGGAGGACTGGGAATCTCGCTGGGAAGACATCGCCGACCTGCATCTGGAGGGACGCATCATCGCCCTGTTTGGCATGGGCGATCAGCTGGGCTATGGGGAGTGGTATCAGGATGCCCTCGGCCTGCTGCACGATCAGCTGGTCCCCAAGGGGGTCAAGCTGGTGGGCTACTGGCCCAACGAGGGGTACGAGTTTGACGCCTCCAAGGCGCTCATCGACGATGGCCGTCACTTCGTCGGGCTGGCCCTCGATGACGCCAACCAGTACGACCAGACCGAGTCCCGCATCGAGCAGTGGGTCGACCAGATCCTGAGCGAGATCCACGAACTGCTCTGATCCTGGCCGCCTGGATGTTCAACGACGCCGGCCAATGGGCGACCAGATCGACCCCGTATCGAGCAGTGGGTCAACCAGATCCTGAGCGAGATCCACGAACTGCTCTGACCCTGATCGCCTGGATGTTCGACGACGCCAGCCATTGGACGACCAGACCGACCCCGTATCGAGCAGTGGGTCAACCTCATATAAAACGAGCGCCATGAGCGGCGCCAACCTCCCCTGCCGGTAGCCTGCGCTCGGGCTGCCGGGCGCATAAATCGCACCGATTTTCTCGTTTGGTATCATCGGCTGACGCTATAGCGACTTTTTGCTTCTGGTCTGCAACAATGAGGTCGACACCCCATAACAACACAACGCCGGGTGTCGGAAGCAAACGGACAGACCAGAAAAGGATATTCTATGACTTCATTCTCCCTGTTGGCCCCCGCCATCGCACGCGACGTGCTCGATCACGCGCTGGCGCTGGGTGCCGATTTCGCCGAGCTGTTTGTGGAGCGCAAGCGCCGCAGCCAGCTCAGCCTGCTCTCCAGCCAGATAGAGAACATCAGCGGTGGTCTCGACTTCGGTATCGGCGTTCGCCTGTGCTACGGCCACAAGTTGCTCTACGGCTACACCAACCTGGCCGATCGCAACGAGCTCTTGCGCATCGTTACCCTGCTGGCGGCCAAGGACAGGCGTGACCCCGTGGTCACCGCCACTGCCTTTGACTTCACCCGCCTGACCGACCGCAACCCGATCGCTCTGCCGCTGTCGGCCGACAAGCTGCTGGAGCAGAAGATCGCCTACCTGCATGCCATGGACGCTGCGGCCCGCGCCGAGAGCGACAAGGTGAGCCAGTTCTCGGGCAACGTGCTCGGCTGGGAGCAGGAGGTGGAGATCTTCAACAGCGAAGGGGTGCAGGTGAGCGATCGCCGCCACTACAACCGCATCATGGCCCAGACCATCGCCCTGGACGGGGGCGAGCAGAGCGTAGGTTATGAAGCCCCCGGTGCCATGAAGGGATGGGAGCATGCCGAGAGCATCGATCCCCGCGAGCTGGCTCTCACCGCCACCCGCCAGGCACTGGTGAAGCTGGGAGCCGCCCCCTGCCCGAGCGGCAAGCTGCCGGTCATCATGGAGAGCGGCTTTGGCGGCGTCATCTTCCACGAGGCGTGCGGTCACCTGCTGGAGACCACCTCGGTGGCCAAAAAGGCATCCGTGTTCCACGACAAGATGGGCCAGCTCATCGCCAACCCCGCGGTCAGCGCGGTGGACGAGGGCTTGCAGGGCAACGCCTGGGGCTCCATCAACGTCGATGACGAAGGGATGGCGACCCAGCACACCCAGCTCATCAAGGACGGCGTGCTGACCGGCTTCCTGGTGGACAGAATGGGGGCCCTTCGCACCGGCTACGCCCGCACCGGTTCCGGGCGCCGGGAATCCTACAAGTTCGCCCCCGCCTCCCGCATGCGCAACACCTATATCGAACCGGGCAACTACAGCCTCGACGACATGCTGGCAACCGTGGAACACGGCATCTATGCCAAGCGGATGGGGGGTGGCTCTGTGCAGCCCGGTACCGGCGAGTTCAACTTCAACGTGCAGGAGGCCTACCTCATCGAGGGGGGCAGGATCACCCGGCCCCTCAAGTCGGCCACCCTGATCGGCACCGGCCCGCAGGTATTGAAGGAGATCTCCATGGTGGGGCGCGATCTGGCCCTCTCCGCCGGCATGTGCGGCTCGGTCTCCGGCTCCATTCCCGCCTCGGTCGGCCAGCCGCCGCTCAAGGTTGACAGCATTCTGGTCGGAGGGAACGCCTGATGAACATCCATGACACTCTATGCGGTTCCATCTCCCGCCTCATTCGCGTTTCAGTCGGCCAGCCGCCGCTCAAGGTTGACAATATCCTGGTCGGAGGGAACGCCTGATGAGCCAACTCAACATGAACCAACTGCTTGCCCGTCTGCTGGAGCAGGTCGCCGATCTGGGTGCCGAGGCAGACGTCATCGCCAATCAGGAGAAGGCCTTCTCCCTCAAGGCCGACAAGGGCGAACTCAGTGAATACAAGGTCACCAGCAGCCAGCAAATCGGCATTCGCCTCATCAAGGAAGGCCGGGTCGGCATCGCCTATTCCGAGTCCCTCGACGCGTCGGCCCTGGACGCCATGGTGCAGGATGCGCTCGATGCGAGCCACTTCGCCAAGGTGGACCCGGATCAGCGCATCACAGTGCAGCAGAGCAGGCTCATCACCGACTGCGCCGAAATACATCAGGCCGACACCACGGCGGTGGAAGAGAAGATCGCCCTGACCCTGCGCCTCGAGTCCGACATGCTGGCCCTGCCGGACGTGACCGGCGCCCCCTACAACGGCTTCTTCGAGGGGGAGAGCCGCTTCTGGCTTGCCAACAGCCAGGGCAGCGTCTGCGAACATCAGGAGTTCAGCGTCGGCTGCCACAGCTCCGCTCTCATCGAGCGAGAGGGCCGCCAGTCCATGCACTACCAGGGACAGTACGCACGGCGCTTCGACGAGTTGGAGAGCCAGCCTCTCATCCGCCAGATCCACGCCGTGGCCGATGGCCTGCTGATGGGTGAGGCGGTGCTGAGCGGTCGCTACAGCGTCATCTTCAGCACCCACTGCTTTGCCAGCCTGTTTGGCTGCTTCCAGTCCGCACTGTCTGGCAAGTGGGCCCAGCAGGGGATCAACCCCTGGCGCGACAAGCTGGGCCAAAGCGTGGCTTCTCGCTGGCTCACCCTGGAGAGTCGTGCCTATATGCCGGGGGGCATGAAGATCAAGGCGTTTGACGGCGAAGGGGCCGCCACTTCGGATCTCCTGCTCATCGGCGAGGGGGAGCTCAAGACCCTGCTGCACAACAGCGCCACCGCCCGCCACTTCGGCGTGACAAGCAACGGTGCAGCCGCCCGAAGTGCCCGCAGTGCCCTGGACGTGGCCCCTCGTCACCTGGTGTTCGGGCTCGGCCCCCACGGCGAGGCCGAGGTACAAAGCGGTGAGTACCTGGAGCTGGTCAAGCTGGACGGCCTGCACTCCGGGGCCGATGCGGTGAGCGGCGACTTCTCGTTCGGCGCCTCCGGCTTCCTCTGCCGAAATGGCGAGCGCGTGGCACCGGTACGCGGCATCACGGTGGCGGGCAACTTCTATCGTCTGCTCGGGGAGCTGGAAGCGGTCGGCAACCAGCTGCACCACGACGATGGCAAGGACTTCTATGCCCCGCTGATCCGCTTTGGCGGGCTCAGCATTGCCGGCAAATAAGAGGGGAGCCTTACTCGGCTCTTCCCCCTTCAAGCGGCGCCATCAGGCGCCGCTTTTTTTATCCATGGCGCCCCCCGACAGCCACTTCTAACCTCAAAGAGCCACCGACCGCGTTGGCCGGGAACTCTGGAGAATACGACGATGGACAACACCCTGGTCTGGGCCGACATTCCGACACGGGATCTGGATCGCGCCATGGACTTCTACTCGGCCCTGCTCGATGTGCAGGTCACCCCCATCCAGGAAGAGACCATGCGCTTTGCCATGCTGCGCCACGACGGCAGCAACGCGGCGGCCTGTCTCGGCCCCATGGACAAATATCACCAGCCCGGCGGTGCCGGTCCCCTCATCTATCTCTCCCTCGGTGACAGGCTGCAGGAGGCGGAGCTGCTGGTCCCCCGGCTCGGCGGGCGGGTGCTGGAGCCTCTGCACAGCATCGGCAGTGGTCATGGCTCCCGGGTCATCATCGAGGATACCGAAGGCAACTGGCTGGCCCTCTATGCCCCACCAGCCAGCTGACGTCCGGATACACAGAAACAACAACGGCGACCTGATGGTCGCCGTTGTTGTTTAACTGCACTTGCCGGCCATTACGCCTCTGGATTGAGGCGGGTCGGGATGCCGGTACGCTGTTCCAGCACCTGCTTGACCACGTTGGAATCGCTGTCAGCATGGGCGATGAAGCGGGTGGTAGCCGGGGTCATGGGCAGCGGCACGGAGGCGGTGGAGTTGAACTCTTCCTCGGTGCGCGACAGCGGCTCGTGCACTTCCATGTAGCGACCGCCATCCGGCTCGACCGTGGTCTTGACCGGCTGGTTGACGAACTGGACGCGGGTGCCGACCGGCACGTGATCGAACAGGTACTTGATGTCGTCGGCGCGCAGGCGCACGCAGCCGCTGCTCACCCGCAAACCGATACCGAAGGTGGCGTTGGTGCCGTGGATGGCGTACAGGTTGCCGATGTAGAGCGCGTGCAGGCCCATGGGGTTGTCCGGGCCGGCCGGCCAGACCGCGGGCAGGGTCTTGCCCTGGGCGGCGTAGCGGCGACGGATATTCTCGGTCGGGGTCCAAGTCGGGTTGGCACGCTTGCGTTCAACCTTGGTGATCCAGTTCTCCGGGGTGTTGACCCCGAGCTGGCCGATGCCGATGGGCAGCACATGCACCACGTTCTTGCCCTTCGGGTAGTAGTAGAGACGCATCTCCGCCACGTTGATGACGATCCCTTCGCGGGGAGCGTTGGGCAGGATCAGCTGATGGGGAATGATCAGCGTGCTGCCCGCCTTGGGCAAGTAGGGGTCGACGCCCGGGTTGGCTTCCATGATGTTGGTCAGACCCAGCTGGAAGTCGGAGGCGATCTGCTCCAGCGGACGGTTGTCTGCGGGCACCACGTATTCCTGGTTCTCACCGATCAGGCGGCTGTTGGCTGCAGGCAGCGGGTATTCAACGGCGGCGGCCTGCTGGCTGACCAGCGCCAGCGTACATAAAAGAGCCGAAGCGGCAATGCGAAGGGGATTCATAAAATTCCTGTATGGTTTCCTGTTCCTGTGGGCCTTTGCCCTGCTCATCATCGGTCTCTTGTGGGCCCGTCACCGGGGACCAACAACCGAGCGCGCATTCTTTCCCGAGCAGGGCAAAATTTCAACTTGGAGATGGTCTTTTTCGCCGAAAAGATCCATTTCACTGCCAACTCAGGGGCATCTTTCACCCCTTGCACTCTAGCAACCCCAGTCTGAGCGTAAAATGAACATGGCGCAGGCATGCCAAGACCGTCCCAAATTGCATGACGAGGCGGTCACGAGTACAATCTCGCACCCCGTATATCCGGAGTATCGAGTCACCTCCTGCTCCGATGTACCCCCATCGGATGGCCGTGCGTCGAAGACGGTCGCGCCACCGATGAACCCACACGACGCCATCAGGTGGCGCCGTCCTGATTTGCAATCAGATAAAAGAGTCCAACATGTTCAGACCAGAATTGCTCTCCCCTGCCGGGACCCTCAAGAACATGCGCTACGCCTATGCCTATGGCGCAGACGCCGTCTATGCGGGCCAGCCGCGCTACAGCCTGCGGGTGCGCAACAACGAATTCGATCACGAGAATCTGCAGCTCGGCATCAACGAGGCCCATGCCCTCGGCAAGCAGTTCTATGTGGTGGCCAACATCCAGCCCCACAACTCCAAGCTCAAGACCTTCATCCGCGACATGCGCCCCGTGGTGGATATGAAGCCGGATGCACTCATCATGTCCGACCCCGGCCTCATCATGATGATGCGCGAAGCCTTCCCCGACATGCCTATCCACCTCTCGGTGCAGGCCAACGCGGTCAACTGGGCCACGGTGAAGTTCTGGCATCAGATGGGACTGACCCGTGCCATCCTCTCCCGCGAGCTGTCTCTCGACGAGATCGAGGAGATCCGCATGCAGGTGCCGGAGATGGAACTGGAAGTCTTCGTCCACGGGGCGCTGTGCATGGCCTACTCCGGCCGCTGCCTGCTCTCCGGCTACATCAACAAGCGTGACCCCAATCAGGGCACCTGCACCAACTCCTGCCGCTGGGAGTACAAGGTGCACGAGGGCAAGGAAGATGACGTGGGCCAGATCGTCCACCGCCAGGAGCCCATCGCCGTGCAAAAGGTGGATCCGACCCTGGGCGCAGGCAAGCCGACCGATGCCCTGGTGCTGCTGGAGGAGTCCAACCGCCCGGGCGAGTTCATGACCGCGTTTGAAGACGAGCACGGCACCTACATCATGAACTCCAAGGATCTGCGCGCCGTCGAGCACGTCGAGCGCCTGACCAAAATGGGCGTTCATTCGCTGAAAATCGAAGGCCGTACCAAGTCCTTCTACTACTGCGCCCGTACCGCCCAGGTCTATCGCAAGGCCATCGACGATGCGGTGGCTGGCCGTCCATTCGATCCGACCCTGATGGGCACCCTCGAGAACCTGGCCCACCGCGGCTACACCGAGGGCTTCCTGCGCCGTCACAACCACAGCGAATACCAGAACTACGACTACGGTTACTCCGTCTCCGACACCCAGCAGTTCGTCGGCGAGATCACCGGTCGCAACGGTGACATGGTCGAGGTCGAGGTGAAGAACAAGTTCCTGCTGGGCAACAGCCTGGAGCTGATGACCCCCCAGGGCAACCTCAGCTTCAACCTGGAGCAGATGCAGAACCGCAAGGGCGAGCTCATCGACACCGCACCGGGCAACGGCCACGTGGTCTACGTGCCGGTACCCAAGGAGATCGACGTGAATTACGGCATCCTGCTGCGCAACCTCGGCGAGCGCGAGGATACCCGTCAACCTCACTCGGCGGCCTGAGATGGCACTGCTCATCACCGACAAGTGCATCAACTGTGACATGTGCGATCCGGAGTGCCCGAACCAGGCCATCACCCTGGGGAGCAAGATCTACGAGATAGACCCGGATCGCTGCACCGAATGCGTCGGCCACTATGAGAAGCCCACCTGCATCAGCGTCTGCCCTATCGACTGCATCATCTGGGATCCCGCCCATGTGGAAACCGAAGATCAGCTGATGGAAAAGTTTGTGCGGATGCACAGGCAGTAGCAGTAACACCTGCATCAGCGTCTGCTCTACAGGGACTGCATCCTCCGGGATCCCGTCCATAGGGTGGAAACCGAAGATCAGTTGATGGAAAAGTTCGTGCGGATGCACAGGCAGTAAGCCTGTATCAGCGTCTGCGCCCTATGGACGGCATCCTTCGAGATGTCCGTCCATAGGGTGGAAACCGAAGATCAGCGGATGGAGAAATTCGTGCGGATGCACAGGCAGTCAGCGTCTGACACTCGCGGGCGCATTATCCAGAAATAGAAAAAGCCGGGTATGCCCGGCTTTTTCTATTGCGCTGCCCTTCCCTCAGGGTTTGACCAGTTTTTGCAGCGCCTCGAGTTCGCGCTGGGCTTCCAGCAACTCGGCCTGGGACTCCTCCAGCTTGGACTGCTTCTTGGCAATCTTGTCCGGCTTGCCCGATACCCGTGCGCTCTGCAACTCGGCCAGCCGCTCTTCCACTTCTTCCCTCTGCTTGACCACCTTGCGTTGCTGCTCCTCAAGGAGCCCGGCATCGGTACAATGGGCCTCCAGGTTGCGCAGTGCCCGCTCAAGGCCGGCTACCTGCTCCTGGTTGTTGTGCGCCCTGGCGAACGCAAGCTGATCCGTCACGGCCTGCTGTCTGGCCTTGCAGCCGATGTTTTCACTACCATAGGCTTGTCCGGCCAACAACAATAAGCCTATTCCGGCGATCTTCCACATAACAACCTATTTGTTCTGTCATACTGGATGGCCGTCCATGAGACCTGACTCCCTGTGTGAGGTCAAGACACACGGGGCCGGGCTACGACAGAGTGTGCTCTGCATCATGCCGGGCCGCTTTCGCCGAGGCTACAATGGCCCTTTCAATCAGGAGAGCCACATGACCCAACACATTCTCATCATTGCCAACGGCGCCCCCTATGGCAGCGAGTCCCTGTTCAATGCCCTGCGCCTCGGCATCGCCCTCAAAGAGGAGGGAAAGGTAGACCTCAACCTCTTCCTGATGTCGGATGCCGTCACTGCTGCTCTGGCCGGGCAGGCTCCGGCCGAGGGCTACAACCTGCGCCAGATGCTGGAGATACTGCTGGCTCAGGGCACCCGGATCCGGCTTTGCAAGAGCTGCACCGATGCGCGCGGCATCACCCCGCTACCCCTTGTCGAGGGCATAGAGATAGGCACCCTCCCCTTGCTGGCCCAATGGACTCTGGCCGCCGACAAGGTGCTGACCTTCTAGCCGTCAGGGCCCGACCCGGACCAGCTCAGGGCGCGAGGTCCGGGTACTCAGACCATAGAGCATCAGGATCACCAGGCAGAGCAGCGCCATCAGGGCGTAAAGCCAGCTCCCGCCCCAGTGGGCCAGCACCCAGCCTCCCAGCAAGGCCCCCATGGCCACCCCGAGTCCGGAGATGGAGGCCGCCCCGAAATAGCTCCCCTTCAAATGACCAGGCGCCATCTGATCGATCAGCACATTGAGCAAGGGGAAGAGGATGCACTCCCCGACGCTCAAGAGGATCACCGCCACTATCCAGTGCCACCAGATGGCGGTCTCCCCCAGCGCAAACTGCAACTGGGCGCCGAGAAAGAGCGCCACCCCGAGTTGCAGCTTGCGCCGCGTGGACCAGCGGGCAGTCAAGTGCAGCAGGGGGAACTGCAGCATCACTATGGTCAGCGCATTGGTCGTCACCAGCCAGCCGATGAGCCGCTCCACCTCCGGCGTCCCCGCGCGGGTCAGATACTGGATGAGGGGCGACTCGAACTGGGCGTAGACCAGCATCAGCAGCAGATTGGCCATGATCAGCAGCAGAAATCCCCTGTCCTGCCAGAGCACCCGCAGCACGGCACGCATGCCGGGCCCGGCCGCCTGGCTGGTGTGGCAACCCGCCAGCCTGAACCCGATGACAAAGACCATGCCAAGCAGCAGATCATGTACAGAACCTTAAGCGGCAAGCGAATTAATAATACCGTCTAACGTGTTGTTTTGCTTGGATTTTCTCTGCCTACTCTTTTTGCCGTTTTTGGATAAATACACCATTGCCCACTCC
>NZ_JBLUXC010000066.1:0-17711 GCF_048276795.1 Aeromonas sp. PS2Canimalfood6 | reverse complement strand
ATATCAATATGATGCACGGCGACAGCAGGGTGATGGTGGTGGTGTGTTTGGAGACAGCCAGTTTACCAGCACCCTGTCTGTCAACTTCCACTTCCCCAAGATCCCGCGAAGAACCTTTTTTGTTGGCTGCCAGCGTCTGCCTTACTGGCGGATCAGGCGGTAGATGGCGTAGCCGGGGTGCTTGGCGTCATCCATCGGCAGGGTGGACTGGTACGACAGATCCGCCCCCGCCAGGGCCTTGGCCTCGTCGGTCGGCGAGGAGTAGAGGCGCACGTCCACGTTGGCGGGCAGGGCCTTCATGTGCCAGTTGTTGTTGGCCGCCGGGCTGAAGCCGGCCGGGTTGTCCGCAGACTGGGCCTTCAGGTACTGGGCGATGATCTCCCGCGTCTCGAAGGGATCTTCATGGACGATGTTGCTGCCGTCGATGCCCGGGAAGTGGCCGCCGCCGCTGGCGCGGTAGTTGTTGGTCACCACGTAGAACTTCTGGGCCGGGTCCACGGGCTGGCCGTTGAAGGTGAGGCCGCTGATGCGCTGGCCGTCGCTCACCTTGACCCCGTCCTTGCTGTAGCGGGCCGGCTGGGTGATGTCCACCTCGTAGCTGACCCCGTCAATCACATCGAAGTTGTAGGTGGGGAAGCTCTCGTTCACCAGCCACTGCACCCCGGTCTTGCCGGTGTCGATCTGGTTGAACTGGCCGGCGCTCATCTCCAGCCACTCCTTGACGGTGGCCCCGTTCACCTCGACCACCTGCAGGGTGTTCGGATAGATATAAAGGTCGGAGACGTTGCGCAGGGAGATGTCACCCTGGGCCACGTAGGTGAAGTCGTTGATGCCGTTGCGACCGCCACGGAAGGGGGCCGCCACCGAGAGGATCGGGTAGGACTCCTTGAGCAGGCCGTCTTGTTGCAATTGCTCCGCGTGGCGGCGCTGGGCATCGCTCACCAGCTGCACCGAGGGGTCGTCCTGCACCAGGGCGAAGAAGCTGTGGATGGGGGAGGTGATCTTGCCGAGCGGCTCGTCCAGCCACTGGTTGGTGGCGTCGTGGTCGGCCTGCACCAGGTCCACCACCCGCTGATCCACCGCACTGCCCTCGCTGGCGTCTATCTTGCGCAGGCTGGCCTGGCTCTGCTTCACCTGCCACTTGCCGTCCACCTGTTCCAGCTTGAGGTCGATGATGCCGAGGTGGTTGCCCCAGTAGCCGGGCATCACGGTGGGAATGCCGCTCAGGGTACCGGCCTGGTTGTCCACCTCCGGCAGATCCGGGAAGTCCCCGGGGAAGTTCTTGTGGGCGTGGCCCAGCATCAGGGCGTCCACCCCCTTCACCTTGGCCAGATGCCAGGCGGAGTTCTCCATCATGGCCTCATAGCTGCTGGCATTGATGCCGGTGTGAGCCACCACCACCACGATGTCGGCGCCCTTGGCGCGCAGCTCGGGCACATAGTGATTGGCGGTCTCGACCATGTCGGCCACCACCACCTTGCCCTCCAGATGACGCTTGTCCCACTGCAGCACCTGGGGCGGGGTCAGACCCAGGATGCCCACCTTGACGCGCTGGCGCTGGCCCTTGTCATCGGTCACCTCGCGCTCCAGCAGCAGATAGGGGGTGAACTTGTTGCCGCTCCAGTCAATTTGTCCCTTGGCATCACGCTTGAAGGCCCCCGCCTCGAACACGTTGGCGTTCACATAGGGGAAGTCGGCTCCCGCCAGTACCTTGCCAAGGTAGTCCAGGCCGTAGTTGAACTCGTGGTTGCCCAGGTTGCCCGCGTCGTAACCCAGCTCGTTCATCGCCTTGAACACCGGGTGCGCCTGCTTCTCGAGATAGCCGGCACCGGACTGCTCGAAGATGTAGTCCGCCAGCGGCGTGCCCTGAATGAGGTCACCATTGTCGAGCAGCAGGTTGTTGGGGTTCTCGGCGCGGGCGGCGCGGATCAGCAGGGCGGTGCGGGAGAGGCCGAACTTGCGATCCTCCTTGTTCTGGTAGTAGTCGTAGCCCAGCACGTTGGAGTGGATATCAGAGGTCTGGATCAGGCGCAGGGAGACGGTCCCCGGCTGCGCCTTGCTGTCATTCTCGTTGCTGCAGGCAGACAGCAGCACGATGGCGGCAATAGCCCCCAGCTTCATGGTGTTATTCACTGTTTTTTTCCCTTTTATTATGAGTAACGCTTTACCAGCGCCGGGAATTTAACAGACGAATATGTCAGCAGATGGCACCGGGACTCATTTTTATGAAGCCCGGCACAAAAATAGCCTCATGAGGCCGGTATGGCACCCAATGCCAGCTTGACCGCCAGCACCAGCATGATGAGACCTACAACAAGATCAATGGCTTGCTGCACCCGGCCCCGGGCAAGCCAGGGGGAGAGGGCGGCCGCCCCGAACGCCAGTCCGTAGAACCAGACCAGAGAAGCCAGCATAGCCCCCGCCGCGAAGGCGGGTCTGAGCTCCTCGGCAAACTGGCTGCCGAAGGAGCCAAGCAACATCAGGGTATCCAGGTAGACGTGGGGGTTGAGCAGAGTGACTCCGAGGGTCATGGCCAGCACGCTCTTCACCCCCATCAACCGGGGCGAGTCCGCCAGGGCCGCCTCCTGGCCGCGCCAGGCACTGCGCAGGGAACGGATACCGAACCAGCCGAGGAAGAGCACGCCGCCCCAGGTCAGCAGGGCCAGACCGATCGGGCTGGCTGCCAGCAGGTTGGCCCCGCCGAACACCCCGATGCCGATCAGCACGAGATCGCACAGGCAGCAGAGGGTCGCCGTCAGCAGGTGGTGATTGCGGTGAATGCCCCGGCTCAGCACGAAGGCATTCTGGGCCCCGATGGGGATGATCATGGCAAGGCCGAGGGTAAAGCCTTGCAGGGTGGTGGCGAACATGGAGATGCGTTCCTGTGAAAGTGAGAAACGCACTATAAGGGGGCACGGGCAATCAGAGAAATTCATTCATTTTCTGATGCATTCATAAAACTGATGAAAACCGGGCCGAAACCACACAAAGAAGGTTGTCAATTGCAGGATCTGACAATTGTGGGGTCACAGCCCCGCCCCGAGAATCGGCGGCAGGATGGGACGGCGCAGGACAGCGGTGATGGCGACAGAGGGGATGCCAGGCGACGAGCCGGTACCGCCGGGCCTGTATTCACTGCAGCAGGGAGGGGAAGTTGGTGACCACCACCTGCTCCAGGTTCGGCAGCAGGATGCCGCTGCTCACCCCCTTGGCGATGGCCTGGTAGCGGTTCATCGACCCCGTCTTGCGGGTGACCTGATTGAGGTGGTAGTTCACGGTGCGCTCCGTGATGCCGAGGATGCAGGCGATCTCCCCCGATGTCTTCCCTTCGCTGGCCCAGAACAGGCACTCGGTCTCCCGCTCCGTCAGGGGCTCCTGGGGATCGTCCTCCCTCATGCTCTGGCGCACGATCCGGATCGCCGCCTCGAAGATGTAGTTGGACATCCAGGAGAGGATGGGCGAGGACTCCAGCATCAGATCACTCGATGCCCGCTCCCGGGTAATGAAAGAGAGTATGCCGTTCTCCCCCGCCGCCCCGTGCAGCGGGAACGAGATGCCGTTGCGCAACCCGAATTCCGCCGCCAGCCCCATCACATCCATGCTCCCCTCTTGCAGGAAGCGCGCCTTCTCGTCCAGCCGGTTCCAGTAGATGGGCAGGGTCTGCCTGCGGGCGAGCTGGATGATGGGATCGCAGGCCAGCATGTTGTTCAGGGTGTAGGCCTGTACCCAGGAGTCGGGGCACTGGTTGAACAGCACCACCTTGGGCCTTTGCATCGACATGGGCAGGATGAGGGCGAAGCGGTAGTAGTCGTAACCCATTCCCAGGGTGAAGCGGCCGATGAGCTCGGACAGCCGGTTGCCATCGGTCACCAGCGTGAAATGTTCCAGGTACTCAAGCAGTTGGTCGCGTGTCATAGGCAAGCCTCCCCTGGCCAAGGCCTTGGATTATAGCGCCTAACCATGAAATGGAGAGACATGAATGCTTGTTTTCAAAGGAAAATTGAAAGAACACCCCAGATGGGAGGTCGAAAACGAGCTCTACCGATTTCGCAACCGCGTCTTCTCCGATCGACTCGGTTGGGACGTGGAATCCCGCCGTGGCCTGGAGCGGGACAACTTCGACAAGCCCGACACCCACTGGGTGCTGATTGAGGACAAGCAGGGGCTGTGCGGCTGCATCCGCCTGCTCAGCTGCGCCCAGGATTACATGCTGCCCAGCATCTTCCCCACCGCCCTCGCTGGCGAAGCCCCCCCGCGCGGCAACGACGTGTGGGAGCTGACCCGCCTCGCCATCGACGCCGACCGGGCCCCTCGCCTGGAGAACGGCATCAGCGAACTCACCTGCGTCATCTTCCGCGAGGTGCTGGCCTTCGCCAGGGAGCAGGGGATCCGCGAGCTGGTGGCCGTGGTCAGCCTGCCGGTGGAGCGCATCTTCCGCCGCCTCGGCCTGCCCATCGAGCGCCTCGGCCATCGCCAGGCGGTGGATCTGGGGGCCGTGCGCGGGGTCGGCATCCGCTTCCACCTGGACGAGCGTTTCGACCGCGCCGTTCATCGCCCCCTGCAGGGCCATTACCGGCCGGCGGGGGATGCTCTGCTCGCCGTCATCTGAGCAAAAAAAGTCCCGGGACCGGCCCGGGATTCAAGACGCTCGCTATGGTCCGTTTCCACCCCATGCAAAAACGGACCGGGTGAGTATCTTATGAATCTCATGTCAGGGCTACTGTCACATCTCACAGGGGCGGCCCCGGGCACGGGCCCCCTCCATGGGGGCGGTCAGGTTGTCCTCTGGCGCTCCCTTGAGTAGCATTCTTGCTGAACTCCCTTTTTTCATAAGGAATGCTGATGAAGACGCTGGACTACAAGCTGCTGCTGGCCCTGGACGCGGTGATCCGGGAGCAAAACTTCGAGCGTGCCGCCCAGCACCTGCACATCACCCAGTCCGCCATCTCCCAGCGCATCAAGCAGCTGGAGCAGCAGTTTGCGGAGCCGCTCATCATCCGCAGCCAGCCGCTGCAGGCCACGGGGCTCGGCCAGAAGCTGCTGGCCCACTATCGCCAGGTGCGCCAGCTGGAGCTGGAGCTGGCCGGCGAGCTCTCCCCCGACGAGCCCAGGGCCCCCATCCGGGTCAGCATCGCCGTCAATGCCGACAGCCTGGCTACCTGGTTCCTGCCCGCCCTGGCGCCACTGCTGGAGCAATACCCCATCGAGCTGAACCTGCTGGTGGATGACGAGAGCCGCACCCTGGACCGGGTACGCGAGGGGCAGGCGTTCGGCGCCGTCAGCCTGCAACCCCAGCCGCTGGCGGGCTGCTGCGTCGACGAACTCGGCGAGATGCGCTATCTGCTCACCGCCAGCCCCGCCTTCGTCGCCCGCCACTTCCCGAACGGCCTCACGGCGGCGGCCCTGGCCAAGGCGCCAGCGGTGGCCTTCGATCAGCGCGACGACATGCACATCAGCTACATGGCCCGTCATTTCGCCCTCCCCCCCGGTGGCTACCCCTGCCACACGGTGCGATCCTCCGAGGCCTTCGTCGCCATGGCGGAGCAGGGGCTGGCCTGCTGCCTCATCCCGGAATTGCAGATCCGCCAGCAACTGGAAGAGGGGCGCCTGCTCGATCTCAACCCGGATCACCACCTGGTCGAGCAGCTCTACTGGCACCGCTGGGTGCTGGAGCGGGGGCTGCACAAGCAGATATCCCAGCGCCTTATCCAGCAGGGGCGACGGGCACTGCAACCCCGTTGAGGGGGCCATTCACCTTGGCTTTGGGGGGGTAAAAACGTATAGTGCTGGGCGATTAACCATCAGGTCTCCACTCAGGTTCCCCATTTATGTTCCAAGACAATCCGCTGCTGGCCCAGCTCAAGCAACAAATCCGCGAAAACATCCCCAAGAAAGAGGGTGTGATCCGCGCCTCCGATCGGGGCTTCGGCTTCCTGGAGGTCGATGAGAAGACCAGCTATTTCGTGCCGCCTCCCTACATGAAGAAGGTGATGCACGGTGACCGGGTGAGCGCCCTGATCCGCACTGAAAAAGAGAAAGAGGTGGCCGAGCCGGATGCCCTGCTGGAGCAGGCCGTCACCCGCTTCGTCGGCCGCGTCAAGATGTTCCGCGACCGCCTCAACGTGGTGCCCGACCACCCCCTCATCAAGGACGCCATCAAGGCCCGCGCCAAGAAGGGTCTGGACGAGAAATCCTTCAAGGAAGGGGACTGGGTGGTCGCCACCCTCAAGCGCCATGCCCTGGTAGACGGCAACTTCTCCGCCGAGATCACCCAGCTCATCGCCACCCAGGAAGATCACAACGTGCCCTGGTGGGTGGTGCTGGCGCGCCACAACCTGGCCCAGATTGAACCGGCGGACCTGCCGGAGTGGAAGGTGATCGAAGAGGAAGAGCTGCCCCGCCGGGATCTGACCCAGGTTCCCTTCTTCACCATCGACGGTGCCAAGACCAAGGACATGGACGATGCCCTGGCCATCACCAAGCTGGAGAACGGCTGGGAGCTGCTGGTGGCCATCGCCGACCCGACCGCCTATGTGGCCGAGGGGAGCGAGCTGGACAAGGAGGCCGCCCAGCGCGCCTTCACCGTCTACATGCCGGGGCGCAACGTACCCATGATCCCGCGCACCCTCTCCGACGAGCTCTGCTCCCTGAAAGAGGGCGAGGAGCGCAACACCCTGTGCGCCCGTCTGCTCATCGCCGAGGACGGCCTGCTGCTGGAGGAGACCGAGTTCTTCGCCGCCCGCATCGTCTCACATGCCCGTCTCAGCTATGACGACGTCTCCGACTGGGCCGAGCACGGCAAAGCGCTGGCCATCGACGCCGGCGTCCTGGCCCAGCTGCCCCTGATGAAGGCGATGACGGAGGCCCGCATCAAGTGGCGCACCGAGCATGCCCTGGTGTTCCCGGACAGACCCGACTACGACTTCGAGCTGGGTGAAGACGGCGAAGTGCTGGCCATCCACGTGGAGCCACGCCGCATCGCCAACCGCATGGTGGAAGAGTCGATGATCGCCGCCAACATCTGCGCCGGCCGCGTGCTGGGCAAAGAGGTCGGCTACGGCATCTTCAACGTCCACACCGGCTTTGACGAGGAGTCCCTGGACGGCGCCATCGAGCTGCTCAAGACCGCCGAGGCCCCGTTCGAGAAGGAAGAGATCGCGAGTCTCTCCGGCTTCTGCGCCCTGCGCCGCTGGATAGACAACCTGGACACCCGCTGGCTGGACGGCAAGATCCGCCGCTTCCAGAGCTATGCCCTGATGTCCGCCGAACCGGGTGCCCACTACGGCCTGGGTCTGGATGCCTACGCCACCTGGACCTCCCCCATCCGCAAATACGGCGACATGGTCAACCATCGCCTGCTCAAGGCGGTCATCGCCGGCAAGACCCCGGGTGAGCGCCCCAGCCTGGAGCTGACCGAGCACCTGACCGCCTGCCGCCGCCTGCACCGCATGGTGGAGCGCGACATCGGCGACTGGCTCTATGTGCGCTACCTCAAGGCCGATGCGGGCACCGACAAGGTGTTCAACGCCGAGATCATCGACGTGATGCGCGCCGGCCTCAAGCTGCGCCTGCAGGAGAACGGCGCCGTGGTCTTCATGCCCGCCCGCCATATCCTGGACAACAAGGATCGGCTGGAGTGCAACTGGGACAACGGCCGCGTCTATCTGGACAAGACCGAGGTGGTCTACGAGCTCGGCCAGATCATCGAGGTGAAGCTGACCGAGGCGGTGGAAGAGACCCGCTCCCTCATCGCCAAGCCGGCGGTGGATCTGGTGCCGGGTCCGGCGCCGGTCGCTCCTGCCAGCGAGGCCGATGCAGCGCCTGCCGACGAGGCCCCCAAGGCGCAGTGATCCCCCTGCTTGTCTGCTCTGCAAAAGCCCGCATCCTGCGGGCTTTTTTTATGGCTGCGCTCCGCGGGCAGACGGAATGGGAGACCCGCTCACAGGCCCCAGCCTGCGTCGCTACCGGCAGGGAGGATCGAGACGGGAGCGGATCAGGATCCGCCACCCGGGCGTCACAAGAGGCCTTGTCGAAACCGATCCTCTCGGGGGAAAAACTGAAAGTGGGTTACAAAATAAATGATTCATTGGTGATTAACGATGAACTACGGCATATCCATCGTCATTACTTGCGAATACGAGGCGACAAATCATGACTCATTTGAGTGCAAAATTTGATTTTGTGACGACAGTCACGTTGACACCGTATTTGCTCAAACCGCAAAACGAGACATCAATCACAAAAAATTGACACCCAGAGGCGAGAAGATCGAAATGTAGCCGAAATACAGCGACTGAATGTGATCGTCATCACTATGTCGGGAGGGGGGATGTCGGGGTATTTGAGATCCAGGTCACAAGACACCCCGTTTTCAGCCTAATTTGATCACAAGCTGGTAGATTGAAGTTGCTTAGACGACTGGGATGGGAGTTCGGCAAAACTCGTCATCCCGACTACCACTTTTAATCACACAGGCTTAAAACGGGGTCCCGACATGTTATCACCGGATACCAAAGTCAAGATACAGAATTTTGGACGCTTCCTGTCCAATATGGTCATGCCCAACATAGGCGCCTTCATCGCCTGGGGCTTCATCACCGCCCTCTTCATCCCCACTGGCTGGCTGCCCAATGAAACCTTGGCCAAGCTGGTCGGTCCCATGATCACCTACCTGCTGCCGCTGCTCATCGGCTATACCGGCGGCAAGCTGATCGGGGGGGACCGGGGTGCCGTGGTCGGTGCCATCACCACCATGGGCGTCATCGTGGGGACCGACATCCCCATGTTCATGGGCGCCATGATGGTCGGCCCGCTGGGTGGCTGGGCCATCAAGCGCTTCGACAAGGCGATGGAAGGTCGCGTCAAGAGCGGCTTCGAGATGCTGGTGAACAACTTCTCCGCTGGCATCATCGGCATGTTGCTCGCCATTCTCGCCTTCTTCGTCATCGGTCCCTTCGTCAAGGTGCTCTCCGGCGTGCTGGCGAGCGGTGTCGGCTTCCTGGTCGCCCACAGCCTGCTGCCGCTGACCTCCATCTTCGTCGAGCCGGCCAAGATCCTGTTCCTGAACAACGCCATCAACCACGGCATCTTCTCGCCGCTCGGGATCCAGCAAGCCACCGAACAGGGCCGCTCCATCTTCTTCCTGATCGAAGCCAACCCGGGCCCGGGCATGGGCGTGCTGCTGGCCTACATGGTGTTCGGCCGTGGCGCCGCCAAGCAGTCCGCTGCCGGTGCGTCCATCATCCACTTCTTCGGCGGCATCCACGAAATCTACTTCCCGTACGTGCTGATGAACCCGCGCCTCATCCTGGCGGTGATCGCAGGCGGCATGACCGGGGTCTTCACCCTGACCCTGTTCAACGCCGGTCTGGTCTCCCCCGCCTCCCCGGGCTCCATCTTCGCCGTGCTGCTGATGACGCCGAAAGCCTCCCTCATCGGGGTGCTGCTCTCCATCGTCGCCTCCGCCACCGTCTCCTTCCTGGTCGCCGCCGTGTTCGTCCGTGCCCAGCAGCCGGAAGCCGACGAGGCCGATGCCCTGGGTGAAGCCACCCGCAAGATGAAGGCCATGAAGGGTGCCAAGCCCGAGACCACCGCCGCCAAGAAGCCGGAAACCGAGCTGACCGCAGTGCGCAACATCGTCGTCGCCTGCGATGCGGGCATGGGCTCCAGCGCCATGGGCGCCGGCATGCTGCGCAAGCGGGTGCAGGCCGCCGGTCTCGACATCAGCGTCACCAACCGTGCCATCAACAACCTGGACGATCAGGTGGATCTGGTCATCACCCACAAGGATCTCACCGACCGTGCCCGTCGCCATGCGCCGCATGCACAGCACATTTCGCTGACCAACTTCCTCGACAACGCCCTCTATCAGGAGCTGGTGCAGAACCTCAGCCTGGCCAACGCGGCCAACGATGACGTCGCCAACCCGCAACTGCTGGTGGCGGCCAACGACGACAGCTACGAGCCGCAGGAGCCGGAAGTCTTCACCCTGAGCCTGCAGGACGTGCACCTGGGCCTCAAGGCCGAGAGCAAGGAAGCGGCCATCGTGACAGCCGGCAAGCTGCTGGCCGAGCGAGGCTATGTGGCACCGGACTACGTCGACGCCATGCTGGAGCGCGAACAGCTGGTCTCCACCTACCTCGGCGAATCCATCGCCGTGCCCCACGGCACCATCGCCGCCAAGGAGCACGTGAAGCGTACCGGCATCGTCATCTGCCAGTACCCGGCCGGAGTCGCCTTCGGCGAGGGCGCCGATGAAGTGGCGCGCCTGGTCATCGGCATTGCCGCCCGCAACGATGAACACATACAGGTCATAACCCGCCTGACCAATGCACTGGATGAGCCCGGTCTCGTCGACCGTCTGGCCAGCACCCAGGATCCCCAGGAGTTCCTGGATCTGCTGGGGGCCGAGCAGGCCGCGTAATCATCCGTCATCGTCTTTGGTTGTAGAGGTTAATATCATGAAAACATTGCATTTTGGTGCCGGCAACATCGGTCGGGGCTTCATCGGCAAACTGCTGGCTGACGCCAGCCATCAGGTCACCTTCGCCGATGTCAACGAGACCCTGATCGACCAGCTCAACCACCGCCAGGAGTACAAGGTGCACGTGGTGGGCACGGATCAGAAGCTGGACGTGGTGCGCAACGTTGCCGCCGTCAGCTCGGCCGGACACGAGGTGATCGCCCGTATCATCACCGCCGATCTGGTCACCACGGCGGTCGGCCCCAACATCTTGGACAAGATTGCCAGCACCCTGGCCAAGGGGCTGCAGGCCCGCTTCGATGCCGGCAACCTGACTCCCCTCAACGTCATCGCCTGCGAGAACATGGTGCGCGGCACCAGCCACCTCAAGGAGGAGGTACTCAAGTACCTGCCGGTCGCGTATCATGCCACCCTCGAGCAGTGCGTCGGCTTCGTCGACTCGGCGGTGGATCGCATCGTTCCGCCCGCCGCGGCGAACGACGATCCCCTGGAGGTGACGGTGGAGAGCTTCAGCGAGTGGATCGTCGATCGGACCCAGTTCAAGGGGGAGTTGCCCCAGGTGGCAGGCATGGAGCCCACCGACAACCTGATGGCCTTCGTCGAGCGCAAGCTGTTCACCCTCAACACCGGCCACATCGTCACCGCCTACCTCGGCAAGCTCAGGGGCTATCACACCGTGCGCGAGGCGATCGAGGATCCGCTGATCCGCAGCAAGGTGCGCCGCGCCATGGAGGAGAGCGGGGCCGTGCTGGTGAAACGCTACGGCTTCGACCCGCGCCTGCACGCCGCCTACATCGAGAAGATCCTCTCCCGCTTCGCCAACCCCTATCTGGTGGACGAGATTGACAGGGTCGGTCGCCAGCCGCTGCGCAAGCTGGCGGCGGGGGACAGACTGGTGACGCCGCTGCTCGGCACCCTGGAATACGGCCTGCCGAGCGATCACCTGCAGGAGGGCATCGCCGCCGCACTGCATTACCGCAATGAGGACGATCCCCAGGCGGTGGAGCTGCAGGCCATGCTGGCGGAACTTGGTCCGGCACGGACCCTGGCCCGCGTCACCGGCCTGGATGAGCACAGCGATGTGGTACGCACCATCGTCGCCCGTTACAACAACTTGAAGTGACCTGATGGGGTGGCGTCACACCGCCCGTGACGGACCCCATACGATACAAACCGGGGGAGGCCTGCTCTCCCCCTGTCAGCCGGACCCGAAGCACTTATGACCACACACCAGGAAGATGAAGTACTGGAGCGACTGAACGAGCAGGATGGCCCCCGCGGCTTCTTTCTCGAGGTCGTGACCATCCTGGAAGAGGCGGTCGACTCCCTGATGCGGCGAGCCTTTCGTCAGGAGGAGTATGCCGTCAAATACGCCATCGAACCCCTGCTCAACCAGAGCGGCCCCCTCGGCCAGCTGGAGGTGCGCCTCAAGCTCATCTTCGCCCTCGGCCTCATCTCCCTCGAGCGCTATCAGGATCTCGAGGCGTACCTGAAGATCCGCGACTTTCTGGTACGCGACCCCAAGGATTACCGCTTCAGCGACAAGCCGGTCCGCGATCTGCTCGAGCGCCTGAATGCCATCCAGCAGGGCAGCATGATGCCGCAGGATCCCCCGGCCAACGAGGAGGACTGGCCCCTCTACCAGATGCAGCTCAACCGGCTCGATCAGATGGTGCGCTCCGCCCTGGTGCTGGCGGTGACCGATTGCGTCACCGAACTCCACAAAGAGAGCCCCATCTGATCTGAGCGGCTCTCTCCTGCACGCCTGGCGGGTGTCATCTTGCCCCCCTTCCCCGCTACACTAGGTCCAACCCCATCACCTGTACGAGGTTGGCATGATTGCTCTCTCCCTCGCCGGAATAGCCCTCATCTCCCTGCTCGCCCAATGGCTTGCCTGGTCCGTGCGCGTTCCCGCCATTTTGTTCCTGCTGCTGAGCGGCCTATTGCTCGGCCCGGTGACCGGTCTGCTCGATCCCGATCAGTTGCTGGGGGATCTGCTGTTTCCCCTGGTTTCCCTCTCGGTCGCCATCATCCTGTTTGAAGGGGCGCTGACCCTGCACCTGACCGAACTCAAGGGGATCGGCAAGGTGGTACGCAACCTCTGCTCCACCGGCATGGTGACCAGCTTTGCCGTCATCGGCGCCGCCAGCTACTTCCTGCTTGGGCTGGACTGGCGGGTCGCCATGGTGCTCGGCGCCGTGCTGGTAGTGACCGGCCCCACGGTGATCGCCCCCATGCTCAACGTGATCCGCCCGGTCCGGGAGGTGGACAAGATCCTTCGCTGGGAGGGGATCGTCATCGACCCCATCGGCGCCCTGTTCGCGGTACTGGTGTTCGAGGCGGTGCGCCTCGGCAGCCAGGGGGATCTGGTCGGTCATACCCTGCTGGCCCTGGCCAAGACGGTGGGAGTGGGGTCGCTCATCGGGGTCGGTGCCGGCTGGCTCACCACCCTGCTCATCCGCAAGGACTGGCTGCCGGTCAGCCTGCACAAGTTCGGGGTACTGGCGCTGGTGCTGGTGACCTTCACCCTGTCTGACTGGCTCAGTCACGAATCCGGCCTGCTGGCGGTGACCGTGTTCGGCATCTGGCTCGCCAACCAGGAGGGGCTGGATCTGGAGGAGGTGCTGGCCTTCAAGGAGGATCTCGCCGTCATTCTCATCTCCTCCCTCTTCATCCTGCTGGCGGCCCGCCTCGATCTGGCCCAGCTCTGGCAGCTCGGCCCCATGGTGCTGGCCCTGCTGTGCGTGGTGCAGTTCGTGGCCCGCCCGCTCTGCATCCTGGTCTCGACCCGGGGGTCGGACCTGCCCTGGCGCGCCCGCGCCCTGCTCGCCTGGATAGCCCCCCGGGGCATAGTGGCGGCGGCGGTCAGCGCCTCCTTCGCCATCAGCATGCACGAGGCCGGCATCAAGGATGCCGACAAGCTGGTGCCCCTGGTGTTTGCGGTCATCATCTTCACCGTGGTGCTGCAGAGCCTGACGGCCACGCCATTGGCCAGATTGCTCGACATGCGCCAGAGCGCCCCCAATGTCTGGCTGCTCATCGGCGCCAACTCGGTGGCCCGGGCCATCGGCAAGGCGCTGGCGGATCAGGGGATCCCGGTGCAGCTCTCCGATCCTGCCTGGGAGCACTGCAAGCTGGCCCGCATGAGCGGCCTGCCCTGCTACTTCGGCAACCCCCAGTCGGAGCACGCCGAGCGGCACCTGCCCCTCACCAGCATCAGCACCGTGCTGGCGCTCTCTCCCAGCCGCCACAACAACGCCCTCGGGGTGCTGCACTTCGCCCACCTCTACGGGGAGGAGAAGGTCCACTCCCTGCGTTCCAGCGAACAGCACGGCAAGGCCAACCGGGAGAGCGCCACCTTCCGTGCCCGCCAGAACCTGTTCGGCGCCGACATCAACTTCGCCAGGCTGAGCGGCCTGCTGAGCCGGGGCGGGCAGATCAAGGCGACCCGCCTGAGCGACACCTTCGACTGGGACCAGTATCAGGATGCCAATCCCGGCGCCATTCCTCTGTTCGTGCTGGATGCCAAGGCCAGACCCAGGGTGGTCACCGGCCCTGTCACGCCGCTGCCCGGAGAGCTGCTGATCGCCCTGCAACCACCCCGGGAGGGGGTGACTGCGCCCTGATCCGATGACGGCGCCACCGGGAAGGAGAACTAGACTTGAGGGTGGCGCCATGAGTCATAGGAGGATGTCATGACAGTCAGTGAATTGCGCGCGCTTCACCAGCAGCACAGATTCAAGGAGGCGGAGATCATGCACGACATCGTCTCCCCCGGCTGGATCGTGGAGTTCAGGGGGCAGGACGGCCACCTCTACGTGATGACGGACACCCTGGGGTGCCCCATGAGCTTCTCGTCCACCGAGGAGGCACGGGACCACATCCACCTGGTGGCCGACTGCCCCGTCCAGGTCGAGCACCTCTACCGCTTCTTCGAACGCTGAACAGCCATCGAAAAAGGCTCCCGAGGGAGCCTTTTCTCATTCCGGCTGCGTGGACTCAGCCTCCTTTCCCTCCAGCCGCCTCACCGGCTTTTGCAGAATAAGGTTCGCCGGATAGGTGACCAGATCGCCGTTGTCATCCCGCACCCGCACGTAGAAGAGGCCGATCTCGGTGATGATGCCGGTGACAGAGTCATCCTTGTCGAGGATGCGGATGCGATCGCCAATCTTGTAGGGGAAGGCGAAGAAGATGGTGATGCTGGCGGTGATGTTGGAGAGGATCGACCACTGGGCCACCATGGCGACCCCCAGTACCGCGAAGAAGGAGGAGGCGAGCACCACCAGCCGGGAGAAGTCGAGCCCCCAGACCCCGGCCAGGATCAGCAGGGTGGCGCAGCCCAGCAGGAAGTGGAATACGTGCTCCACGTAGATCACCCGGTTCTCGCTCACCTGCCGGCTCTGGCCAAGGGCCATCAGGCTCTTGTGAATGAGGCCGCGCACCAGGGTGTGCCCCAGCAACAGCAGCAGGGTCACGCCAAAAGATTCCCATGTCGTCATGTTCACCCCTTACCACCAGCGCCTGTGCTTGAGCCAGACCGCCAGTCCGGTCGCCAGCACCAGCAGGAAGCCACAGAACACCCAGAAGGCGGTCGGACTCTCGGCCCCGGGGATCCCCCCCAGGTTGATGCCGAACAGGCCGGTCAGGAAGCTGGCGGGCAGGAACAGCAGCGCCATCACCGACATCTGGTAGGCACGGCGGTTGGTCGCCTCCGCCATCAGGTTGTTGATCTCGTCCGCCAGCACGGCGGTGCGCGCCACCCCGGCATCCAGATCGTCGAGCCAGCGCCGCAAGCGGTCGGCGATGTCGAGCAGGCGTCGCCTGTCATCTTCGTCCAGCCAGCTGATCTTCTCGTTGGCCAGGCGCGCCACCAGATCCCGCTGGGGGGAGAGGTAGCGACGGATCATGATGAGCTGCTTGCGGATGCGCGCAAGCCGACCGTTGGCGGGCAGGTCGCGCATCAGCACCATCTCTTCCAGATCCAGGATCTGGTCGTGCAGCTCCTCGACGAACTCCCCGGCCCGGTCGGTCAGGGCGTCGCATATCTCCACCAGCCAGTCGGCGGGAGTGTCGGCACCGCCCCCCAGCGACAGCTGCTCGAACACATCTTTCTCGGAGAGCAGCGGACGACGTCGGCTGCTGATGATGAGATCCGGCGTGATGAAGATCCGCAGGGCCACCATCTCTTCAGGCCTGTGATCCTTGTTGTGGTTGATGCCGCGCAGGATCAGCAGCACCGTCTCCCCCATCCGCACCAGCTTGGGACGATTGCTCTGGCCGAGCAGGGCCTCCCGGGCCGCCTCCCCCAGCAGCGGCGTCTGCAGCAGCCAGCGCGCCGACTCCGGGTTGCCGTAGTCCAGATGCAGCCAGCCGGGCTGGGCACCGGGGATCTCGCTACCTTCGGCCAGCGGGGTCATGCCCCCCTTGCCGTCCAGGGTCAGGCCATAAATCACGTCACCGGGCACCCGATCCATCTCGTCTCCTTCTCGTTTCATGTGCAGGCCCCAGCTTACACCAAAGGCGGGGACGACTCAGCCCCGGGGCAGCCGCCCCGCACCAGCCATGCTAAGATGCGCCACCCGTTCCAGACACAGGAAGCCATGCCATGCCCATCTGGGTTGATGCCGATGCCTGCCCCATCCCGGTCAAGGAGATCCTCTACCGCGCCGCCCACCGCGCCCAGGTGGTGACCACGCTAGTGGCCAACCAGGGACTCAGAGTCCCCCCCTCCCCCTTCATCAAGACCCAGCAGGTGGAGAAGGGCTTCGATGTGGCAGATCATGTCATCGCCCAGCAGGTCAAGCCAGGCGACCTGGTGATCACCGGCGACATTCCCCTCGCCTCCTGGGTCATCGACGCCGGGGGCGAGGCGCTCAATCCCCGGGGCGAGATCTACACCCGGGAGACCATCCAGGCACGGCTCGGGATGCGCAACTTCATGGAGGAGCTGCGCTCTGCCGGCGTCCAGACCGGTGGCCCTGCGCCCTTCAACGCCGCCGACAAGCAGCGCTTCGCCAATGCGCTGGACAAGTGGCTGGTCAGGGGCAAGCTGAGCTGATCACCCTCTCCCCGGCCCACCGCCGGGGAGAGCCATTCATTTCCCTTTTCCCTTAATTCTTCCTTAATGCTCCTTGATTAGCCTTGCGACTGTTGACCCAACCACCCGCAAGGAGCAAGCAATGAAACTAACCCCCCTGTTGTTACTGATCCCCCTGTTGAGCGGCGCAGCCCTGGCCGACCCCCAATGCACCCAGGCCGACAAGAGCAAGTGGATGAGCGAAGCCGACGCCCAGCAGCAGATCAAGGCGATGGGCTACGACATCAAGAAGTTCAAGGCCACCAAGACCGGCTGCTACGAGATCTACGGCTGGGACAAGGAGAAGCGCAAGGTCGAGATCTACTTCGACCCGACCGACCTGAAAAAGGTGAAAGAAGAGATCGACGAGTAACGCCGCCCCGGCCGGTCTTCCCCCGGCCCCCACCATGGAGCCTTGCCATGACACCTGCCTCTGAAGTGAAAGTCTGGGATCCCCTCATCCGGGTGTTTCACTGGGCGACCGTCACCCTCTGCCTGCTCAACTTCTTCGTGCTGGAAGAGGTCAGCAAACCCCACAGATATGCTGGCTACGCGGTGGGCATCCTGCTCATCATCCGCCTGCTGTGGGGGCTGATCGGCCCCTATTACGCCCGCTTCGGCCAGTGGTGGCCAACCCCTGCCCGGGTCCGCTACTACCTGCGCCAGCTCGCCCAGGGGCGCCACCCCTACTACCTCGGCCACAATCCGGTCGGCTCCCTGATGATCTGGCTGCTGCTGCTGTCCCTGGTCGGGACCGTCGTCACCGGCTGGCTCACCACCTGGGATGCCTTCTGGGGCGAGGAGTGGCTGGAGGAGCTGCACGGCATCATCGCCAACACCCTGATGGCCGCCGTTGGCGTCCATGCGGCAGTGGTACTCCTGACCGATCGCCTCACCCGCAGCGATTTGGTCCGCGCCATGGTGCTGGGCAAAAAGCGGGTCCCCGCCAACATCAAGGTGGAAGACCCCCGCGCTTGATGGCCGGGCTGCCGACCAGTCCCCTCCTCTGTTCACCCGCTCATCTGCCCAAAAAAATCTATGGTCACCCCCTTTTTTGCAACCTTGATTTCGGGTGTTGTGGTTGGCTTGCTTAAATCTATCCGGCGTCTTGATGGAGAATGTTCTCCGCGCCACGATGAGAATCGCGCCTGA
>NZ_JBLUXC010000065.1:0-17797 GCF_048276795.1 Aeromonas sp. PS2Canimalfood6 | reverse complement strand
TGGGTAAATGCCGCTTGATGGTTCATGACGAAACTCCCGTAAAAGAGAGTATAAGATCACACCCTGTTCGGTCGGTCAAATCCTCGTGCCCTGCTTAAAAAACGTTCGCGATCTTGCCCTGCCCAGCAGCCGACGGCCCGTTGGATCTTTTTGCGCTTTGGTGGCATCCATGAATATCGACTGGGAGAAGCTCCGCCACAAGTAACGGAGCTAACAGGAGACCAGCAGATCATTTTGGAGGTATTGGGTGAGCGCTATCGGCAAATTTATTCCTAAATCAGGTGCGGAATGTCGGCTTCACCATGTGAGACCTTGAAAGGCGGGGTTTTGGGGAGCAAGGCATCGATCATGCGGGCAATGCCCAGTTCCTGGCAGAGTGCGGCGACCAAACCAAGGTGATCGAGGTTACGGATCGAGATAGCGGGTGCGGCCATGATGATCTACCTGCAAAAGAGAGTAATAGATCAGAACGGCCGATCGCCGTCAAGCACTGAAAATAGCAAAATCAGGTGCGGAATGACGGGTATCTAACAGTAATGGTTCAGGAGCATCTTAGAATTATGGCCAGCCTCGTTTTTTCCTATTCTCATGCTGATGAAGCATTACGTAATGAACTTGAAAAACATCTATCACCCTTGAAACGCATGGGGAGAATATCCACATGGCACGATCGGTGCATTATTCCTGGGGAAGTATTCGAGCATAAGATTGATCAGTATTTTTCTGAAGCAGACATTGTGCTTTTGCTGATTAGCAGTGACTTTATTGCTTCTGATTATTGTTATCAGGTTGAAATGGCAAATGCTATGGAGCGCCATAGAAGGGGCGAGGCAATAGTTATTCCGGTAATTTTAAGGGAATGTGCTTGGCATCAATTACCGTTTGGCAAAATCCTTGCTGCCACTGTGGATGGTAAACCAATTACGAAATTCGCTAGTCACGATGAAGGTTATGTGCAGGTGGTCGATGCCGTAGTACGCGCCATTGATAATATGGAGGCGAAAAATACGCAGCAGGATGTGAGCCTTCGTTCACAGATTACTACATTTTCTTCGGCTCAAGAAACTGGATCAATTCTCACACCAAGATCCAGCAACCTTTCCTTGCCGAAGAGCTTCACCGATCTCGATAAAGATCGTGCCTGCCGTGAAGGGTTTGAGTACGTTACCAGATATTTTGAAAACTCCCTATCTGAGCTTAAAAAGCGTAATTCAGGAGTAGACTCTGAGTTCCATCAGCTGGATGCCAATGCATTCAGTTGCGCGATTTACATCAGCGGTAGCCGGGTTGGTCAGTGTGCTATTTGGCGTAACAATGGCCGTAGTTATGGGGTGGGTGATATATGTTATGGCCAGGATGGCATGGCCAGAAATAGTTACAATGAATGTTTGACCATTACCGAAAATGGTCAAACCCTTGGTTTTCGTCCATTGATGGGTGGTTACACCATGAGTTCTTCAAGAGAAACATTGCTCACGAACGAAGGAATGGCGGAACACCTCTGGGATATGTTTTTCAACCAAATTAAGCAAGACCGCAAGTTAGGCTGATTTTACGAAAACTAACATTTAACACCAGCGATGGTAATAAATTAAGGTTTCATTTATTACCTCAAAATAATAGGGAGCGACTATTCGCTCCCTATTATTTTATTACCCTTCCTGATTTTCCCCGGCTGCCGGCTCGGCGCCGGCGACGGGTTCAATCTCGATGCGATCGACTCGCTGCAGACCGCGGGGCAACTTGGCGCCGCGGCGGCCGCGCTCGCCGCGGTAGTAGTCAAGGTCAGATGGCTTGAGGGTCAGCTTGCGCTTGCCGGCAAACAGGGTGACGGACTGGCCCTGCGGAATGACGGCGGCCATCACCACAAACTCCTCTCTCGCCTTCACGCGAGCCGAGGGGATGCTGATGAGCTTGTTGCCCTTGCCCTTGCCGAGCACCGGCAGGGTATTGAGCGGGAACAGCAGCATACGCCCCTCGTTGGAGATGGCCATACAGAGATCCGTGTCCGGCGCCCCTATCCTCTGGGGTGCCATGACGATGCCCCCTTCCGGCACGGTGAGCAGCGCCTTGCCGTTCTTGTTCTTGCCAATGAGGTCGTCGTATTTGCAGACGAAGCCGTAGCCGGCGTCGGAGCAAACGAGATACGGCTCACCTTCGTTGCCCATCACCAGATGGCGCACCTCTTCCCCAGCACCCAGTGCGAAGCGGCCGGTGAGCGGCTCACCCTGACTGCGGGCCGACGGCAGGGTGTGGGCCTCCAGCGAGTAGGTTCTCCCCAGGGTGGAGAGGAACACCGCCTGCTGGTTGCTGCGGCCATGGGCGTGGGCGAGATAGTTGTCCCCCGCCTTGTAGGAGAGGCCGGCCACATCCACGTCGTGGCCCTTGGCGGCGCGCACCCACCCCTTGTCGGAGAGGATCACGGTCACCGGCTCGCTCGGGGTGAGCTCCTTCTCGGTCAGGGCGACGGCGGTGGCGCGCTCCACCAGCGGGGTGCGGCGATCGTCGCCGTACTTCTCGGCATCCGCCAGGATCTCTTTCTTGAGCAGGGTGCTGAGACGGCGCTCGGAGCCCAGGATCAGTTCCAGCTTGTCGCGCTCTTCCGCCAGTTCGTTCTGCTCGGCGCGCAGCTTGAACTCTTCGAGCTTGGCCAGGTGGCGCAGTTTGAGCTCGAGGATCGCCTCGGCCTGGGTCTCGGTGATGTTGAAACGCTCCATCATCACCCGGCCCGGCTCCTCCTCGGTGCGGATGATCTCGATCACCTCGTCGATGTTGAGGTAGGCGATGAGCAAACCTTCGAGGATGTGCAGGCGGGCCAGCACCTTGTCGAGGCGATACTGCAGGCGGCGGCGCACCGTCTCGCGGCGGAAGCTAAGCCACTCGGTGAGGATGGTCTTGAGGTCTTTCACCTGAGGCCGGTTGTCCAGACCCAGGATGTTGAGGTTGACCCGGTAGTTCTTCTCCAAGTCCGTGGTGGCGAACAGGTGGGCCATCAGCCCCTCCACGTCCACCCGGTTGGAGCGCGGCACTATCACCAGACGGGTCGGGTTTTCGTGGTCCGATTCATCCCGCAGATCGGTAACCATGGGCAGCTTTTTCGCCACCATCTGGGCGGCAATCTGCTCCATGATCTTGGCGCCGGAGGCCTGATGGGGCAGCGCCGTGATGACGATATCGCCATCCTCTTCGCTCCAGACCGCCCGCTGCTTGATGGAGCCCTTGCCGGTCTCGTAGATTTTACGGATGTCATCGCGGGGCGTGATGATCTCGGCATTGGTCGGGTAATCCGGCCCCTGCACATGGGCCATCAGGGCATCCAGGCCGGCATTGGGATTGTCCAGCAGCTCCACGCAGGCGTGGGCCACTTCCCGCGCGTTGTGGGGCGGGATATCGGTCGCCATCCCCACCGCGATACCGGTCACCCCGTTGAGCAGGATGTGCGGCAAACGGGCAGGCAGCACCACCGGCTCTTTCATGGTGCCGTCGAAGTTCGGCGTCCACTCCACAGTGCCCTGGCCGAGCTCGGAGAGCAGTAGCTCGGAGAAACGCGACAGCCGCGCCTCGGTATAACGCATGGCGGCGAAGGATTTGGGATCGTCCGGCGCACCCCAGTTGCCCTGACCGTCCACCAGCGGGTAGCGGTAGGAGAAGGGTTGGGCCATCAGCACCATGGCTTCGTAACAGGCGCTGTCACCGTGGGGGTGGTACTTACCCAGCACGTCACCCACGGTACGGGCGGACTTCTTGTGCTTGGAGAGGGCCGACAGCCCCAGCTCGCTCATGGCGTAGATGATGCGCCGCTGCACGGGCTTGAGGCCGTCGCCGATATGCGGTAAGGCCCGATCCATGATGACGTACATGGAGTAGTTCAAGTAAGCCTGCTCGGTGAAGGTGCGCATTGGCTGGCGCTCTACCCCGTCCAGACTGAGCTCGATGGCATCACTCATGTGATTATCTCTTTCGGTTCGGGAGCTGGTTGGCGCTCTACTTCATCCAACAGACTGAGCTCGATAGCATCACTCATAAGGTTGTTCTCTTGCTATGGCACGCCCTCAGAGGGCACGCCGGAAATGCGGGTCGGCAGGGGGCCGACGGTGAATCACAAGCCCCCCTCCCAACCTCCCCCTCCATGAGGGGGAGGAGAGGCTTGGCCCCCTCCCCTTGCGAAGGGGAGGGCCGGGGTACTTGCGACTCGCTTTAGATGATGGCGAGGTTGCCCTTCTCTTCCAGCCATTCGCGGCGATCACCGGCGCGCTTCTTGGCCAGCAGCATGTCCATCAGTTGCAGGGTCTCGTCCCCATCTTCCCCTTCTGCCCCTCCTTCCGCGCCCATGGTGAGCTGCACCAGGCGGCGGGTGTTGGGATCCATGGTGGTTTCCCGCAACTGCTTGGGGTTCATCTCACCCAGCCCCTTGAATCGGGTCACCATCACCTTGCCCTTCTTCTTCTCGGCTTCGACCCGTTGCAGCACGCCGTTCTTCTCGTCCTCGTCGAGGGCGTAGAAGACCTCCTTGCCGATGTCGATACGATAGAGGGGCGGCATGGCCACATAGACATGGCCCTTTTCCACCAGCGTGCGGAAGTGCTTCACAAAGAGGGCGCAGAGCAGGGTGGCGATGTGCAGACCGTCCGAGTCCGCATCCGCCAGGATGCACACCTTGCCGTAGCGCAGGCCACTGAGATCGTCGGAGTCGGGGTCGAGCCCGATCGCCACCGAGATGTCGTGTACTTCTTGCGAGGCGAGCACCTGACCGGCCTCCACCTCCCAGGTGTTCAGGATCTTGCCGCGCAGGGGCATGATGGCCTGGAATTCGCGATCCCGCGCCTGCTTGGCACTGCCGCCCGCGGAGTCACCCTCCACCAGGAAGAGCTCCCCCTGCATGGGGTCGGCGCAGCCGCAATCGGTCAGCTTGCCGGGCAGGGCCGGGCCTTGCGTTATCTTCTTGCGCACCACCGTCTTGGCGGCGCGCATCCGGCGCTGGGCGCTGGAGATGCAGAGCTCCGCCAGCTGTTCGGCCAGCTCGGTGTTGCTGTTCAGATAGAGGCTGAAGGCATCCTTCACCACGCCCGACACGAAGGCCGAGCTCTGGCGGGACGACAGACGCTCCTTGGTCTGGCCGGCAAACTGCGGGTCCTGCATCTTGATGGAGAGGATGTAGGCGCAGCGATCCCAGATGTCTTCCGGGGTGAGCTTGACCCCGCGGGGCAAGAGGTTGCGGAACTCGCAGAACTCGCGCATGGCATCGAGCAGCCCCTGGCGCAGGCCGTTGACATGGGTGCCACCGAGCGCGGTGGGAATGAGGTTCACATAGGATTCGGCGAGGCACTCGCCCCCTTCCGGTAACCAGCACAGAGCCCAGTCCACCGCCGACTGCTCGGAGCTGAAAGAACCGACGAAGGGCTGCTCCGGCAGGCAGGTGAACTGCTTGACCGCATCGATGAGGTAATCCTTGAGGCCGTCTTCGTAGCACCACTCCAACTTGATGCCGGTGTTCTTGTCGAGGAACTTGATGGTGAGGCCCGGGCAGAGCACGGCCTTGGCTTTGAGCAGGTGCTCCAGCTTGGAAACCGAGAAGCGCGGCGAATCGAAGTAGCGCGCCTCCGGCCAGAAGCGCACCCGGGTGCCGGTGTTGCGACGGCCGCAGGTGCCTGTGATGGTCAGATCAGACACCTTCTCGCCCCGCTCGAAGGCGATGTCATAGACCTGGCCGTCCCGGCGCACCGTCACCTCGACCCGATCGGAGAGGGCGTTCACCACGGAGATCCCTACCCCGTGCAAGCCGCCGGAGAACTGATAGTTCTTGTTGGAGAACTTGCCCCCCGCGTGCAGCTTGCAGAGGATCAGCTCCACGCCGGAGACCCCTTCCTCCGGGTGGATGTCCACCGGCATGCCGCGACCGTCGTCGATCACCTCGAGGGACTGATCCTCGTGCAGGATCACCTCCAGATTGCGGGCGTGACCCGCCAGCGCCTCGTCGACGCTGTTGTCGATGACCTCCTGGCCGAGGTGATTGGGCCGGGTGGTGTCGGTGTACATGCCGGGGCGGCGACGCACCGGTTCAAGGCCATTGAGGACCTCAATGGCATCCGCATTGTATTGAGTGGACATGGAGGGCCTTGCGAATTGACGTTTGGGGGGAATCTTACTCGCTGGGAGGGCCCGGGACAAATGGGGCGCTCGCAAAGGGTGATCCAGAGGGGCTCCGGCCTCCCCGCCCGGGATCAGGCGGGTTCCCCGGGCAGGGCCTGCACAAGCTGGGAGAGGGAGCAGTGGAGTCGCCACACCAGCCCCGCCAGAGCCCGGGCCGCCGGATCTGCATGTTCCCCCAGCCCCTGGCTGATGCGGTCCAGCTCCGCCAGGGTGCGCCCCAGGGTCTCGTGCTGCACGCCCCCTTCGGTCAGAATCCCTTTCAGGCAGCGCAGACAGCCGTCCCGCACCAGATAGAGGGCCGGATCCCGGCTGCGCCAGAGCCTGAGTTGCCAGACGATATGGCTGCAATTGAGCAGCACCACGCCCCAGCGCAGCACCCAGAGCCGGGCCCCCTGATCCTGACTCTGGCTGAGCTGGCTCACCGCGTGATAGACCCGGGATTCAAACTCCCCCTCGCTCTGATGCGGGGCCGGGGCCAGCTGGTCCACGAAATCCCGCCGCAGACGATGCATCAGGCGGCGGCTCTTGCGCCGATCCGAGCTGGGCCTCAGGAGCTGGAACGCCAGCCCTGCGCTCATCACCCCCAGTGCCTGGGCAAGGCTGCTGTTGACGAAGGCGAGGTAGTCGTAGCTCGGCGGATTGGTGATGGCAAGGAAGGAGCCGAGCAGCACGATGAGCTGGCCCCAGAGCGCCGCCCCCTGGGGGCGCTGCAATTTCAGCAGTTGCAGGGTGATGAGGGCGGGGAACAGCAGGGCGCAGAAGATCCAGAAGTCGTCGATGCGGATCATCAGCCCGAACTTGACCCCGAAGCAGATAAAGCTGAGCAGCACGATGGCCTTGAGCATGGTCTGGGCCCCCTTCGCCGGGGCCGGGGTGGCGGAATAGAGCACGCAGCAGATGGCGAGCAGGGTCAGGGCCGCGGCGCCCGCATCCCACTGGGTGTGGATCCAGAAGGTGCAGCCAAGCATCACGCAGAGGAAGGTACGCCCCCCGTTGTAGGCCGCCTCCAGACCGTCGGTGTGGCTGGTCAGAGAGCTGTGGCGCGGCGGCGCCGGCCACTCCTGACCATCGTGGCGGGCCAGCCTTTCCAGCCAGCGCTGACACTCCAGGTAGCTCCAGCAGAAGTGGCGCAGCCGCAGCCAGAAGGCCTGACAGCGATAATCGTCCCCCGAACGGGCCACGAAGGGCGCCATCAGGCGGGCGATGCGCAGCTTGTCGCAGCCCCCCTGCCCCAGCTCCCGCAGCACGGCGGCCAGCATGGGGGCCGGGTCGACTGCGTCCTCTGGCCAGTGTTGCAGCATGCGGCGCAGCCCCGAGATGAGGCTGACCATCCTCAGCTGGCGATGGAGCAGATAGTTCAGCAACTGGTTGTGGCGACGCAGGCGGTGGTGGCTCCAGACGGCCTGGATGCGCAGCACGTTCAGGGTGAGGATCTGACCGATCACCCCCTCGTGGGCGGTGCGCACATCGGCGCCCGTCTCCCCGAGCCAGAGCAGCTGGGCATGTTCCAGCAGCCGGGTCTGGCTCTTGCCGAGGGAGTCCAGCAGGGTCTCGCCATCGGAGAAACTCGGCAGGATCATCATCATCAGGCCGCCGCAGAGGATGCCGACGATCACCTCGCTCACCCGGGCCTGGGCGATGTCGAAGATATGTTGCGGGTCGGTCAGGTTGACGCAGGAGAAGGCGATGATGGCGGCGGTATAGCCCGCCAGGGCGAAACCGTAGGAGACGTTGTTCTGATGGTGGTTGGAGATGTAGGTGCACCCCCCCAGCCAGAGGGCGATAAGCAGGCTGAAGAGCCAGGGATCACCGATGCCAAGGCCGGTGATCATCACCGCCGCCATGGCGCCGATGAGGCTGCCCACCACCCGCCCCAGGCTCTTGCTGATGACGCCCCCCACGGTGGGAAAGCTCACCACGGCGGCGGAGGTCATGGCCCAGTAGGGGGAGTCGAGTTGCAGCACGAACGCCAGCCAGAGCGACAGGCACATGGCCAGGGCATTGCGCAGGGCGTAGCGCCACTGTCCGCCGTTGGCCTTGCCCCAGGGGGTCTGGCGCCAGAGCGAGGGGATCACTCTAGTCCCCTATGGTGATGGTGCAGGTCGTGCCCGCGATCAAGACCAGATCCGGGGGAATCGCCAGCAGCCTGATCCGCACTGGCACCCGCTGGGCCAGACGCACCCAGGGCACGTTCGGCTTGACGTCGAGCAGCAGCCCCTCACTGCCTTCCAGGCTCTGATCGTGAATGGCGCGCCCTATGCTTTCCACCTCCCCCCTGAGTACCCGATCCCCGCTGTAGAGCACCACCTCGGCCGGTTTGCCGGGGGCGATGTGCCTGAGCTTGGTCTCTTCGAAATAGCCCTGCACATAGAAGGAGTGGGTGTCTATCAGGGCCACCAGGGGCACCCCGGCGGTGGCGTAGTTGCCGACCCTGGCCTGCAGATTGGTGATGTAGCCGTCGCTCGCGGCATGGACCTCGGTCCGGGCAAGGGACCATCTGGCCTGCTCCAGATTGGCCTGGGCCACCTCATAGGCCGCCTTCATCGCCTGGGCATTGAGCCTGGACTCATCCACCGCCTCGGCGGAGATGACGGTGCGGGAGAGGCTCTGGCGACGGTTCGCCTCGTGCTCCGCCTTGTCGAGATCCGACCTGGCCTTGGCCAGGGCCGCGCTGGCGTTGTCCAGCGCGATGCGATAGGGCTCGGGATCCAGAGTGAAGAGCAGTTCCCCCGCCTTCACCAGCTGGTTGTCCTTGACCCCTATCCTGACGATCTTGCCCGACACCTGGGGCGTGATGCTGACCAGCTCGGCCCTCACCTTGCCATCCCGGGTCCAGGGCCCCTGCATGTAGTCGTTCCACAGCCACCAGAGCGACACCAGCGCCAGGGCAAAGACCAGCAGGGTGGAGAAGTATTTGAGGGTCGCAAGGGGTGATTTAGCCATGTAGCAATATCCATAGGGCGCCACTGACGGCGAGGATGAAGAGGGAGAGATCCATCAGCAGGGGGTGCCAGACATCCCCACCATAGAGCCAGTCACGCAGCAGGTGGTGCACGGGCAGCCAGCCCAGCAGGCCGAGCAGTACGGCCTTGAACAGGGGCGGAAAGTAGAGCGAGGCCCCGAGGATCAGATCCGGCAGCGCTGAAGCAGTCGTCACGGGTGTGCCCCTGTTGGCAGAGATGGAATGAAGAGAGAGGCCGGGGTCCGCCGGGAGACGGACAGGGCAAGGTTAACACAGCCATTGCGGGGGCTACACAAGCAGATGACCCCCTGAGGCGTCGTCACGGGAGTGGCACGACAACGCCTCGCCCGTCCTCCCCGCCACCCGTCGGGGCAGTCACCTCGCGTTCAATCGGCTACGGTATCTGCCGGGTGATGCACCCCGTCGCGGGTCGGCACCTCTCCCAGATCGAACGGGTTGACCCCCTCCAGACAGGCGAGGTTGTAGCCATATTCCGCCGGATTGGATCGGCGCTGGTGATGGGTGTAGATGCCGCAGACGCTGCAGAAATAGTGTTTCGCGGTGCGGGTGTTGAACTGGTAGCAGCGAAGCGCCGCCTCCCCTTGCAGGATGCGGATGCCGGAGAGCGGCACCGAGGCGACGATGGCCCCACGCCGCCGGCAGAAGGAGCAGTCGCAGCGGCGCGGATCCACCACGCCATCCGGCAGGGTCAGCTCCAGCACCACGGCGCCGCAGTGGCAGCTCGCCTTGTGTTTCTTCTGGATGGGGGTATTGCCGATGCGTGTGATCATGCTGCCTCCTTGCCGCAGTGTCAGGCTGCGAACCGGTTAATCGAACAGGGTATCCCCCCGCCCCTGCGACAGATGGGCATGCAGGGTGCGCAACTGGGACGCCACCACCCGGTGGCGGGAGAGTTCGGGCAAGGCGTCGATGGGGAAGTACCCCGCCCCTTTGGTTTCATCGGTGTCAGTAAGCAGAGCGCCGCCCGTCACCTCGCACAGGAAGAAGGCCTTGTGGGCGTGGGGCAACTGCGGGGGATGGGGATGCTTGAGCTTGTCGAACAGGGCCAGCAGTTGCACCGCCCGACAGGCGAGGCCGGTCTCCTCGCTCACTACCCGCACCACGGCGTCCGCAGGCGAATCGCCGATGTCGCACCAGCCCCCCGGCAGGGTCCAGCAACCGTCACTGCGCTCCTGCACCAGCAGGACATGGCCCGCGTCGTTCTGAATGAAGGCCCGCACATCGAGCTTGGGGGTGGGATAGCCGCTGTCGAGGGCAATCCAGTCGCCGATGGCGTCGGGGGCCAGCTCGCTCTGGCTGTCGATGAGCGTCACCGTGGCCGTTCGCAGCGCCTCGAAGCGGGCGATGTCGAAGGGATCGCGGGAATAGGTGAGCCCCGCCTGGGCCGTGGCCAGCACCTGTTCGAGGAAGGCGGCCAACGGCGGCTGCACGGCTAGAGCCCGAGGAAACGGACGATCTGGGCGGGGTAGCGCTCGAAGCCTGTGAAGGCGTGATCGCCGCCGCACTCCAGGGAGAGACGGGCAAAGCGGTATTCGTCCAGCGCCTTGCGATAGTCGAGCACCTCGTCCTCCTGCTGTTGCAGCACCCAGAGCCGCTCGGGGGCAGTCACCGGCACCGCCAGCGCACTCAGCTCGTCCATGTGTCCGGGCAACAGTTCATAGCGTTCGCCGCTGTAGGGGTTGGTCTGGGGGCCGAGGTAGTCGCAGAGCAGCTCGTGGGGGCGCACCGCCGGGTTGATGAGGGCAGCGCGGCAACTGTACATCTCGCTCACTCGCGTGGCCATGAAGCCACCGAGGGAGCTGCCCACGGCGCCCAGTCGCAGGGCACTGCCGTGGCGGGCCTTCAGGTCGGTGATGGCCTGCTCGATGGCAGCCCAGGCGGCCGCCGGGGTGTTGGGCTGGGCCGGGATCACCACCTCGATATCGGGCCTGTTCTCTGCCACCCAGGCCGCCATCTGCTGCGCCTTGGCCGAGCCGGGGGATGAATTGAAACCGTGCAGGTAGAGGAGTACGGGCTTCATGGCAACCCCTCAGTAACCGGTGGCATTGGGGTCGGGCACGAACTGCCCCAGCGGCAGGCGCCACACCTGACTCGCCACCCGGCCATCCGGGTGCAGGGTGAGATAGCGCCAGCCCGGGCCGGATTCGTCCAGTGCGAAACCGTCGGAGAGCGGCTTGAACTGGATGCAGGTAGAGGGGCTGGCGATGAGCCGCACTCCGTGGTGCACCTCGTCAAACTCCTGATGGACGTGGCCGAACAGGATGGTCTTCTGCTGCGGGTGGCGGGCCAGCACGGCGAACAGGTCGTCGGCATTCTTGAGGTTGTGCTGATCCAGCCAGGCGCAGCCCACCGGCACCGCCTGATGGTGCAGGGCGATGAGGGCATGGCGCTCGGGATGCTGGCGCAGGGCCTGATCCAGGGCCGCCAGCTGGTGATCCCCCAGCACCCCGTGGGGTTTGCCGCGCACCTGGGTATCCAGCAGGATCACCTGCCAGTGCTCGCCTACCAGCTGCTTGGCCTCGCTGATGCCGGCCGCATGGAGGTATTCGGTCATCAGGGGGCCGTCGTCGTGGTTGCCGGGCAACCAGTAGATGGGGCGAGCCAGGGGCGCCATCATGGAAGCGAAGCGCTGGTAGGACTCCGGGCTGTGATCCTGGGAGAGATCCCCGGTGGCGAGGATGAGATCGAACGGGTGCTCGTTGGCCTGCACCCGCTCCAGCACGGCGGCCAGACTCTGCGCCGTGGGCACGGCCAGCAGCCGCCCCTCGGCACTGGCGAAGAGATGGGTATCGGTAATCTGTAACAGGCGCACACTGCCGTCCGGCGCCTGAGGTAGCTCTGTTTCCAAAATCACGCTTCTTTTTTTATGGGTTCGACTAGAGGATGTTAATCAGGCTGGTGCCGTGTTTGAGACAAAATCTCAACCAATCGGCCAAGAATAGATTTACCTGCTCCTTTTCATCCCTGTGATGCATTTTTTGATTGGGATAATCATAACGTGGTTGCAACATTGAAATCTGTTGCGCCGCACACACTTCCGCCATTCGCACATCATGATACAAACGAATCTCTATCCGGGCTTGCAAGTAGCTCGGCAATTCGGGGTTGTGCTGGGCCAGGATCACCTGGCTGGTGAAGCGGCTCTCCTCGGTCACCGTGAGCTGGAACTGCAGGCCGTTGCCGACCTGATAGCGGCGCTCGGCACCCACGCTGCCGCCGGGCGGCAACAGTTTCATCAGCGCCATGTAATTGACCTCGCAGGTACGCTGCAAGGACATCAAATCAGGCACATAGCGCTTCATCGGGCTCTGGACTAATGACATGTCGCGGCTCCCTCAATCAGGGTCCATGAAGGGTGGACCCACTGCACAGTGTTCCAGTCGGACACAGGGCACCTGACCCGGGTCTGAACGAGCGTCACCTCAGCGCCCCGCCAGCCAGCGTGCCCGCAGCTCGCCGTGATTCAGGGCCAGCCACTGCAGGGCGATGACGGAGGCGGCATTGTCGATGCGCCCCTCTTTGAGCCAGGCATAGGCCTGCTCGCGGCTCACCACGTGGACCCGGATGTCTTCCCCCTCTTCCGCCAGACCGTGTATCCCCTTGGCCTGACTGGCATCCACCTCGCCCACGAACACCTCGATGCGCTCGGTGCTGCCACCCGGGCTCACCAGATAGCTGATGGCGTGTTCGCAGCGTCCCACCTCGATCCCTGCCTCTTCCACCGCTTCGCGCCGCACCACTGCCTCGGCGGTCTCCCCTTCATCGATGATGCCGGCCACCAGCTCCAGCAGCCAGGGGGTGGCGCTGGTCTCCATGGCGCCGATGCGAAACTGCTCCACCAGCACGATCTCGTCCCGCACCGGATCATAAGGCAGCAGGGCGGCGGCATGGCCACGTTCGAACAGTTCCCGGACGATGGGGGCGTTCCAGCCACCGGCAAACAGCCTGTGTTGCAGGCGGTAGACATTCACCTTGAAGAAGCCATTATATCCAGCTGATTTTTCAATGATTTTCACATCATCGCTGGAGTAGTGGCAGGTTTGAGGCAAGGCTTGCTGTGACATTCGAGACTCCTGCCAGCTTGACTTGGCTTGGTTTGACCATAATATTCGGGGGCATGAATGAACATTCATTCACTCGCTCTCGCCGACGATGAGGGAAGGATTTTAGCAGCCACAGGGCATTTGGCTAGGCGCGTTGCCGAGAAAACTCGCCCCGGACCTTGACGTTTCCGCAGCTGGAAAAGAGACAGTTCGCAATGAAATCTGCTTATAGTAGAGTGGTTAAGCTGAAATCAAGCTTGGTCGGTGACAATCCCCCCTTCATCCAGCGGACAGCTTTGGGTTGATACAAAAGGTTAAAACTATCATATGAAAAGAACACTCTTGTCAGTCATGGTGATGCTGGGTGTGAGCGGCGCCGCTCATGCCGAAAACCTGCTCGATATTTACCAACAGGCCCAGATCAAGGACACCCAGCTGCTGGAATCCAAGGCCAAGCGGGACCAGGCCTTCGAGAAGATCAACGAATCCCGTGCAGCCCTGCTGCCCCAGATCAACCTGGGCGCCGGCCTGAACTACCTGCAAAACAAGAACGACACCATGACCAACACGGGCGCTACCGGCTCCGTGACCCTGGATCAATCCATCTACCGTCGCAGCAACTGGGTCAACCTGGATCTGACCGAGAAGAGCGCCACCCAGTCCGACGTGGCCTACAACCTCGAGTACCAGAACCTGATGCTGCGTACCGCCCAGGCCTACTTCGACGTGCTCAAGGCCATGGATACCCTGGAATTCGTGCGTGCCAACAAGACCGCGGTCGAGCGTCAGCTTGAACAGACCCAGCAGCGCTTCGAAGTGGGCCTGACCGCCATCACCGACGTGCACGAGGCCGAGGCCGAGCGCGATCAGGCGCTGGCGGACGAGATCAATGCCGAGAACACCCTGGACAACAGCTACGAGAGCCTGCGCGAGCTGACCGGTATCGACCACCGTCAACTGGACGTGCTCAACACCGATCGCTTCAGCCCGCAGAAGACCGCGTTCAACTCCGACAAGTGGCTGGAACTGGCCCTGGACAAGAACCTGGAGCTGCACAGCGCCCGCATCGGCAAGGACATCGCCAAGGAGCAGATCGATCTGGCCAAGACCGGTCATGAACCGACCCTGGATCTGGGCGCCGGCCTGAACGCCGGTTACAACGATTACAAGGACGAGATCCGCAACCCCGAGAGCAACAGCAATCAGGGCAACATCGGCCTGAACTTCAAGCTGCCCATCTACACCGGCGGGGCCACCACCTCCCAGGTCAAGCAGGCACAGTTCAACTACGTGGCCGCCAGCGAACAGCTCGAACGCAGCTTCCGCTCGGTACAGAGCACGGTCCGCTCTTCCTACAACAACGTGAACGCCAGCATCGGCTCGGTCCGCGCCTACAGCCAGTCCGTCATCTCCGCCGACAGCGCCCTGAAGGCGACCGAGGCCGGTTACGAGGTGGGCACCCGCACCATCGTCGACGTGCTGGACTCCACCCGCAAGCTGTATCAGGCCAAGCAGAAGCTCTCCGAGGCCCGCTACAACTACATCCTCAGCATCCTCTCCCTCAAGCAGGCCGCCGGCATCCTGGAGCAGAAGGATCTGGAAGAGGTGAACCAGGGTCTGATGCCCGCCGCCCAGGTCACCAAGAAGTCCTGAGCCAGGCGCACACCATGAGAAAAGGCGACCCCGGGGTCGCCTTTTTCATCTCTGTTCGCCGCTGGAAGTGCGTTGGTCGGGGCCTGCCAGGCAGCGGCCATGTCACCGACCCGGCAGCCCCATCAAAAAACCCGGCCTTGGCCGGGTTTTACGCTTATCCGCGCTCGCGGATGGTCTTGATGATGTCGGTGGTGGAGCAGCCGTCCTCGAAGTTCAGCACCCGCACCTCGCCGCCATTGGCGGTCACCTCGGCGTAACCGGCGATCTCTTCGGGCTTGTAGTCGCCCCCCTTGACCAGGAGGTCTGGCAGGATCTCGGCGATCAGACGCTGGGGAGTGTCTTCGCTGAAGGGGACCACCCAGTCCACGGCACCCAGGGCCGCCAGCACAGTCATACGGCGCTCGGTCGGGTTGACCGGGCGACCCGGCCCCTTGAGGCGACGCACGGACTCGTCGGTGTTCACCGCCACGATCAGGCGATCCCCCAGCTTGCCCGCATTGGCCAGATAGGAGACATGACCCGCGTGCAGAATGTCGAAGCAGCCGTTGGTCATCACCACCTTCTCGCCGCGCAGACGGGCGGCCTGGACGGCCACCTTGAGCTGGGCCTCGGACATGACGCCAAAGCCGGTCTCCTGCTCGGTGTAGAGGGCGTTGGCCAGTTCCACCGGGCTCACGGTGGAGGTCCCCAGCTTGCCGACCACGATGCCGGCGGCGGTGTTGGCCAGGGCGCAGGCCTCATCCAGACTCTTGCCTGCGGCAAGGGAAGTCGCCAGGGTGGAGATGACGGTGTCACCGGCACCGGTGACGTCATAGACCTCGTGGGCTTGGGCCGGCAGGTGCAGCTCGGGCTGCCCTTCGCGGATCAGGGTCATGCCGTTCTCGGAACGGGTGACCAGCAGGGCATCCAGCTCGAAGCGCTTGACCAGCTCCAGCCCCCTGGCGACCAGGTCTTCTTCCCCCTTCACCTTGCCCACCACGGCCTCGAACTCGGACATGTTGGGGGTCAGCAGGGTGGCACCACGGTACTTCTCGAAATCGGTCCCCTTGGGGTCGACCAGCACGGGGATGCCGGCGGCGCGGGCACGCCGGATCATGCCGGGCACATCGTTGAGGGCGCCCTTGCCGTAGTCGGAGAGGATCATCACGTCCGCCTGGGGCAGCGCCTGCTCCACCTTGCCCATCAGCAGGCTGGCATCCACGTCGTGGAAGGCCTCTTCGAAGTCGAGGCGCAGCAGTTGCTGGTTGCGGGACAGCACCCGCAGCTTGGTGATGGTCGGATAGTCGGTCAGGCGCACGAAATCACAGGCCACCTTGACACCGACCATCTGGCTGGCGAGGGCATCGGCGGCTTCATCCTGACCGGTCAGGCCCAGCAGCACGACCTGGGCGCCGAGGGCGGCGGAGTTGAGCGCCACGTTGGCGGCGCCACCCGGGCGCTCCTCGATGTGCTCGACCTTGACCACGGGGACCGGCGCCTCGGGGGAGATCCGGCCGGTAGGGCCATGCCAGTAGCGATCCAACATGACATCGCCAACGACCAGGATGCGGGCTTTTTCAAACTCGGGCAGGGTGATTTTCATCTGTATCGGCTCTCAAAACCTGAAAAATTCAGCGGCCGATTTTATCACACTCTTTTCCGGGGCGTGAAAAAAGCACGGCCCTGTGCCCTGATGCCCCCTCTGACCAGATGACGGCGATTCGCGCCCGCCCCCGCTTTTCGGATAGAATCCTCGACATGCGAGTGACCGCATCCGCGCCGAGCCACCCCACACAGGCCCCCCGGTTCGGTCGGACTCCCCCCTTTGCCTTTGCGAACAAGAGACTCTTCATGGCCCAAGAACACGCTCCCCGCCTCGAACCCCGTCTGTTCCATCCCCGTTACTGGGGGAGCTGGCTGGGCCTCTCCCTGCTCTGGCTGCTGGTGTTGCTGCCCTGGCGCAGCCAGATGTGGCTGGGCCGCCAGCTCGGCACCCTGGCCCGCAAACTGCTGAAATCCCGCGTCAAGATTGCCCGCCGCAACCTGGAGCTGGCGATGCCCGAGCTCAGCCGGGATGAGCGCGAAGCCCTCCTGATGCAGAACTTCGAGAGCGTGGGCTGCGCCATCTTCGAGGTGGGCATGGCCTGGTTCTGGCCAGACTGGCGGATGCGCCGCCTGATGAAGGTGGAAGGGGAAGAGCACGTCATCAACGCCATGGAGAAGGGCCAGGGGATGCTGCTGCTCTCCTGCCACTTCCTGACGCTGGAGCTCAATGCCCGCTGCTTCGGCCTGGTGCGCCCCGGGGTCGGCGTCTATCGCCCCAACACCAATCCGGTGCTGGAGTACGCCCAGTACCACGGTCGCTGCGCCTCCAACAAATACCTGGTGGACCGGATGGACGTGAAGGGGATGATCAAGGCGCTGCGCAACGGCGACGCCCTCTGGTATGCACCGGATCACGACTACGGCAGCCATGCCAGCGTCTTCGTGCCCTACTTCGCGGTGGAGCAGGCCGCCACCATCACGGGTACCGCCACCCTGGCCCGGGTGAAGAACACTGTCACCCTGCCCTGCTACAACATCCGCACCCGGGAGGGCTACACCCTGCATATCGGGGCCCCGCTCGCAGACTACCCGAGCGGTGACGACCTGGCGGATGCCAGCCGCGCCAACCGCGAAATTGAAGCCGCCGTGCGCAAGGCGCCGGAGCAGTACATGTGGCTGCACCGCCGCTTCAAGACCCGCCCCAATCCGGACGATCCCGGCTACTACTGATGCCCTCCCGCCCCGTCGACCGGGCAAGTCCAGACGACAGGACAGGATGGCACCGCGCCCCATGAAAAAGCCCTCGCACTGCGAGGGCTTTTTTGTGGTTCATCGCGGCTTTCCGGGGAAGGCCGCCTTGATTTTCAGAAAAAAGTATTCTGAGTCCCTAAATCCATATGCCATACGCTTTATCACTTTGATCTTGTTGTTCACCCCTTCCAGC
>NZ_JBLUXC010000064.1:0-17798 GCF_048276795.1 Aeromonas sp. PS2Canimalfood6 | reverse complement strand
CGACATCCTTGATGCCTGCACATCGGCCTGGAAGCACTTTATTGCCGATGTGGAGCGGGTGATGTCACTTTGTAGCCGAGATTGGATAAAACTGACCTAATGTTTAATCCGATTGGTATAAGGGGGGATCCAGGCCAGATGGCGGGCAAAAAAAAGCCGGCACATCCGTGCCGGCTTGGGTAACGCGGGTCGCGTTTATTTGGTCAGGTCGTCGAAGAAGCGTTTCACCCCTTCGAAGAAGCCTTCGGATTTCGGCTTGTGGGTCTTGGCAGCGGCGCCGCTGAAGGAGTCGTCCAGCTGGCGCAGCAGATCTTTCTGGGTCTCGGTCAGCTTGACCGGAGTCTCGATCACCACCTTGCACATCAGATCCCCCACCTGGCCGGAGCGCACGGACTTGACGCCCTTGCCCCGCAGGCGGAACAGCTTGCCGGTCTGGGTCTCCGGGGTCACCTTGAGCTTGACCCGGCCATCCAGGGTCGGCACTTCAATCTCGCCGCCGAGCGCCGCCGTGGTGAAGCTGATGGGCACTTCGCAGTAGAGGTCGTTGCCGTCACGGACGAAGATCTCGTGCTCGCGCACATGAACCTGTACGTACAGATCCCCCGCCGATGCGCCGGTTTCCCCCGCCTCCCCTTCGCCGGAGAGACGGATGCGATCCCCGGTATCGACTCCGGCCGGGATCTTGACCGACAGGGTCTTGGTCTTCTGGTAGCGCCCTTCCCCATGGCACTTGCGGCACGGATCCTTGATGATCTTGCCGCGACCGTGACAGTGGGGGCAGGGCTGCTGCACCGCGAAGAAGCCCTGGCGCATCTGCACCTGGCCGGAGCCGTGGCAGGTGGGGCAGGTCTGGGCCTGGCTGCCGGTATGGGCACCGGAGCCGTTGCACACTTCGCAGTGGACCTGGGTCGGGATCTTGATCTCCTTGGAGACCCCGCGCACCGCCTCTTCCAGCGTCAGCTCCATGTTGTAGCGCAGGTCGGCGCCACGGGCCGGGCCGCGACGACCGCCCCCGCGACCACCGAAGATGTCGCCAAACACGTCGCCGAAGATGTCGCCGAAATCGGCACCACCGCCAAAGCCGCCGTGGCCGCCACCCTGGCTCGGATCCACCCCGGCATGACCGTACTGGTCATAACGGGCACGCAGGTTCTCGTCGGTCAGGACCTCGTAGGCTTCCTTGACCTCTTTGAACTTCTCTTCAGCCCCGGCATCACCCTGGTTGCGATCCGGGTGATACTTCATGGCCAGACGCTTGTACGCCTTCTTGATCTCGCGCTCGTCGGCACCTTTCGACACCCCGAGCACTTCGTAGAAATCGCGCTTCGACATACTCATCCTGTTGCTATATCAGCAGTTACGCAGACGGGCGTTGGTTACCCAACGCCCGTAAATTCATTGACGAATCTGCTCACACTCTTACTACGAAGCCGTGATCAAGGCTCATGTGCTGCTCGGAATCCTCACGTATATCTATACGCTCCGGTTCCTGCGCTGCTCTTTACCTTGCTGACGGCCTCTCGCGACAGACCGTGAACAGATTCTGAGCCGATGGGCGAAGCGGACTTCGCCCATCCGGGTCGGGCTTACTTCTTGTCGTCTTTCACTTCTTCGAACTCGGCGTCGACCACGTCGTCGTCAGCCTTGGCAGAAGAGGAGGACTGACCGGCGTCAGCACCGGCGGCGCCTTGCGCCTGAGCCTGCTGCTGGGCAATTTCCATCAGCTTCTGGGACGCTTCCAGCAGCGCTTGCTGCTTGGCTTCGATGGCAGCCTTGTCGTCACCCTTGATGGCGGATTCCAGCTCGCTCAGGGCAGTCTCGATCTTGGTCTTCTCGTCGGCAGGCAGGGCTTCACCGGCTTCGGTGACCTGCTTGCGCACGGAGTGGACCAGACCGTCAGCCTGGTTGCGGGCCTGCACCAGCTCTTCGAACTTCTTGTCCTCGGCCGCGTTGGCTTCGGCTTCGCGTACCATGCGTTCGATCTCGTCATCAGACAGACCGGAAGAGGCCTGGATGGTGATCTTCTGCTCCTTGTTGGTCTCCTTGTCTTTGGCGGAGACGTGCAGGATGCCGTTGGCGTCGATGTCGAAGGTCACTTCGATCTGCGGCAGACCGCGCGGTGCCGGACGGATGCCTTCCAGGTTGAACTGGCCCAGGGACTTGTTGTCGCTGGCGCGCTTGCGCTCACCCTGCAGCACGTGAATGGTCACGGCAGACTGGTTGTCTTCGGCGGTGGAGAACACCTGGGACTTCTTGGTCGGAATGGTGGTGTTCTTCTCGATGAGCGCGGTCATCACGCTGCCCATGGTTTCGATCCCCAGGGAGAGCGGAGTCACGTCCAGCAGCAGTACGTCGGTCTTGTCACCGGACAGCACGGCACCCTGGATGGCAGCACCCATGGCCACTGCTTCGTCCGGGTTGACGTCTTTGCGCGGCTCTTTGCCGAAGAACTCGGCAACTGTCTTCTGAACCAGCGGCATACGGGTCTGACCACCAACCAGGATGACGTCGTCGATCTCGCCAACAGCCAGACCGGAGTCTTTCAGGGCGACACGAACCGGCTCCAGGGAGTCCTTCACCATGTCTTCCACCAGGGATTCCAGCTTGGCGCGGGTCACCTTGATGTTCATGTGCTTCGGACCGGTGGCATCGGCAGTGATGTACGGCAGGTTGACGTCGGTCTGCTGGGCGGAAGAGAGCTCGATCTTGGCTTTCTCGGCGGCATCTTTCAGACGCTGCAGGGCCAGCTGGTCGTTGCGCAGGTCGATGCCCTGCTCGCGCTTGAACTCGTCAACCAGGTAGTTGATGACGCGGTTGTCGAAGTCTTCACCACCCAGGTGGGTGTTACCGTTGGTCGCCAGCACTTCGAAGGTGGTTTCCCCTTCGACTTCGTCGATCTCGATGATGGAGATATCGAAGGTACCGCCCCCTAAGTCATACACGGCAACCTTGCGCTCACCCTTGACCTTGTTGACGCCGTAGGCAAACGCAGCCGCAGTCGGTTCGTTGATGATGCGCTTGACGTCCAGACCGGCGATGCGACCGGCATCCTTGGTGGCCTGACGCTGGGCGTCGTTGAAGTAGGCCGGTACGGTGATAACGGCTTCGGTCACCGGCTCGCCCAGGTAGTCCTCGGCGGTCTTCTTCATCTTTTTCAGCACTTCGGCAGAGATCTGCGGCGGTGCCATTTTCTTGCCTTTCACTTCAACCCAGGCGTCACCGTTGTCGGCCTTGGCGATGGCGTACGGCATGATTTTCAGGTCACGTTGTACTTCGTCATCTTCGAAACGACGGCCGATCAGACGCTTGATGGCGAACAGCGTGTTCTTCGGGTTGGTGATGGCTTGGCGCTTGGCCGGCTGACCAACCAGGATTTCGCCGTCATCGGCATAGGCAATGATGGACGGAGTAGTACGGTCGCCTTCCGCGTTCTCGATCACGCGAGCATGGTCGCCATCCAGAATAGCGACGCAGGAGTTGGTAGTACCCAGGTCAATACCGATGATTTTACCCATTTGACGAATCTCCAAATACTTTGAATAAACTGGCGAGGGGCTCGCCTTGATACGTTAACGGCTAGGTGGGGCCTGCCACTGTGGCTTTCAAGCTCCCGGCATCAAATTTTTTGTGCCGCCGTGGCCTTGCAACCTATATGGGGTCTCAAGTCGGCGCTTCAAGTCCGGCCCTGAAAAAACCTGCATACAGACCACCTGACAGCCAAATGACGCCAGACACGTTTTTTGGCGCCACATCCAACAAAAAGCCCGCCAAGCGGCGGGCTTGGTGAGAACAGCGTGATCAGTCAGCGGACTTGGAGACCATCACCATGGCCGGGCGGATGACGCGGCCATTGAGCTCGTAGCCCTTCTGCATCACGGCGATCACGGTGTTCGGCGCCACGTCGGCACTGGGCACCATGCTCATGGCCTGGTGGGCATTGGGGTCGAACGGCTGGTTGGTCGGGTCCAGCGCCACCAGGCCAAACTTGGCCACGCCGCTCTGCATGGATTTCAGGGTCAGCTCGACCCCTTCAATCATCGGCTTGAGAGTGTCGTTCTCCTTGTCCGCCAGCTCGATGGCGCGCTCCAGGTTGTCCAGCACCGGCAAGAGCTCTGCCGCGAACTTCTCCAGTGCAAACTTGTGGGCTTTCTCCACGTCCTGAGCGGCACGGCGACGCAGGTTCTCCATCTCGGCGACGGCGCGAATGGCGCGCTCGCGCTCTTCCAGGGAAGCCTGCTGGGCCGCCTCCAGCTGGGCCTCCAGCTCGGCGATGCGGGCCTGCTCGGCTGTCACTTCACTGTCTACATCGGTCGGCTCGACTGGCTGGGCTTCCACTTGCTCCATCGCTTCAACCTTTTGTTCTTCGTGGCTCATGACATCTCCAATATTCAGGGGTTGCGTGTGAGGGTGGCTGGCGTTCAGACAAGCGACACGCGCCAGCAGACCCTGTGTTGGCGCTATTATGGGGACACAGCCCCGGCTTTCAAGGGGAAAAGGGCAGATCGGGCACAATGGCGCCCATCCGCGTGCCAGGCAGCCCCTTTTCGGGGCCGATTGCACCAACCGCCACGGAGGCAGACAAATCCCCGGCAAAGCGCGGTATACTCCCCCCAAGACTCTCCCAGACCCGATAACCTATGGATTCTCCGTTCAAAACCGTTGCCCTCATCGGCAAGCCCCATCACGAGGGGGCCAACCAGACCCTGACCGGCCTGTATCAGTACCTGACCAGCCGTGGCTTTCGCGTGCTGCTGGAGAGCCGGGTGGCCCATACTCTGGGGCTGCTCGGGGAGAACGTGATGGATCTGGTGCAGCTCGGCGAGCAGGCGGATCTCGCCATCGTCGTCGGCGGTGACGGCAACATGCTGGGGGCCGCCCGGGTGCTGTCACGGTTCGATGTGGCGGTGATCGGGGTGAACCGGGGCAACCTCGGCTTCCTGACCGATCTCTCGCCCCAAGATTATCTGCTGCCCCTGGAGCAGGTGCTCTCGGGTCACTTCAAGAGCGAGCATCGCTTCCTGCTGGAGGCCGCCGTCTATCGCCACGGGGAGCGCAAGTCGAGCAACCTCGCGGTCAACGAGGCGGTGCTTCACCCGGGCAAGATCGCCCACATGATCGAGTTCGAGGTCTACATCGACGGCAGCTTCATGTACAGCCAGCGCTCGGACGGCATCATAGTGGCGACACCCACCGGCTCCACCGCCTACTCCCTGTCGGCAGGGGGCGCCATTCTCACCCCCAAACTCAACGCCATCACGCTGGTGCCCATGTTCCCGCATACCCTGAGCAGCCGCCCCATCGTGCTGGATGCGGACAGCGAAGTGCGGCTGCTGGTCTCGCCGGACAACCAGGACGACGCCATGCAGGTGAGCTGCGACGGCCAGGTCACCCTGGCGGTCCACCCGGGAGACGAGATCCTCATCAAGAAGAGCAGCCACAAGCTTCATCTGGTGCATCCGCTGGATTACAGCTACTTCCACGTGCTGCGCAACAAGCTCGGTTGGGGCAGCAAGCTCTTCTAGCCAGGCACCACCGGTGGCGAGGGTCTACCCCTCGCTGCTTTCGACCAGCCGAGGCGGTGCCGGCTCGAATGCCAGATGCACCCCGTTTCGCCCCGCTTCCTTCACCCGGTACATGGCAGCATCGGCTTTGGTCAGCATCAGTGCCAGGTCAGCCTCGGCACTGGCGCACACGACCCCCATGCTCACCGTGACCCCCTCGCACGGCAGGCAGGCCCCCTGCCGGGAGCCCGTCTCTATCTGGCGGCGGATCCGGTCACAGATGTCGTGGGCCATCTGGCCGCTCACGCCTCCCATGATGATGGCGAACTCCTCGCCACCGATGCGCCCCACCAGATCATCCTTGCGTACCTCGGCCACCAGCACCCCGGCCACATAGCGAATGACTTCATCCCCGCAGCCGTGACCAAACTGGTCGTTGACCCGCTTGAAGTGATCGATGTCCAGGACCACCACGCAGCGCGTCTGCCCAGGCATAGCCCCCTCTCCCTGCCTGAAGAGACCGCGCCGATTGAGCACCCCGGTGAGGGGATCCCGCTCCGAGAGCGCCAGCAATGCCTCCTCCGTCTCCACATAGGCCACCAGAGGCAGCAGCAACACCGAGCCGATGGTCAGCACCATGTGCATGAAGAAGATGAGATCGAGCCAACCTCCGTCTCCCATCCGCCCTTCGGCTCCCAGCAAGAGCAGCCCCCCCTGACTCAGCAGGATGGTGAAATGCAGAAGGTAAATGAGCGCCACCACATGGAGCACCCGCTTCTGTTGCCGGCCGAGAGAGACGATGAGGCAGGCGCACCACAGGTACAACATCGACTCCATCAGAGCCAGCACAATGCGCACGGGGGCGAGGCTGGACAGTCCCAGATAGAGCAGCAGCAACACCGCCACGCCTCCCCCCACGGCACGGGGATGCCATGCGCGCTCGTAAAGCGCACAAAAACCGGCGAGCAACAGCAGGATGCTCATGAGCGAGACCAGGCCGCCGACCCGGATGCCCAGCGCCGGATGGCCGCCCAACACCCCCAGACTGAGCAGCAGGATGGAGAGGGAGAAGAGAAAAGCGGAGAGGGACCAGTACAGAAAGTTGCCTCGACCTGGCTTCAGGGAGTGGATGAACAACATGATCAGCCCCGACATCAGGTTGATTGCCAGGGAGATCAGCAGCAGGGTTGGGGTATGGATCATCTTGACGCATCCTTGCGAAGAGGTCTGTGCACAGCCCAGGCTCAACCAGGACTGTTTCGAGTGTGTCTCAGCCAGCCACTCACCACAAGAGAGCCCCTCAAGGTGGCTTCTCGCATCGCCTCAGCCCATGCCAGGTACGCAGGTTGATTTGCAGGCCATCTGATCGGTGTCCCACCCATGCCGCGGCCTTGACATCCTTGCCCTCCCCCTGTTTCGCAAAAATCCTCCCTGCCCACTTTACTGTATATAAGACCAGTATATACTGGATGCATACACAGTAATGTTGGCCCATACAGGATGAGACCATGCTGACCCAGCTGACCGTCAACAACTTCGCCATCGTCAAGTTTCTCGAGCTCGATCTGCAACCGGGGATGACCTGCATCACCGGGGAGACCGGGGCGGGCAAATCCATCGCCATCGATGCTCTGGGGCTGTGCCTGGGGGAGCGCGCCGAAGCCAGCATGGTGCGCCCGGGCAGCGACAAGACCGAGGTGAGTGCCCGCTTCCTGCTGGAGGGTAATCCTGCCGCCCGGGCCTGGCTCGCCACCAACGAGCTTGAAAATGACGGTGAGTGCATCGTCCGGCGGGTACTGTCCGCCGAGGGGCGCTCTCGCAGCTATATCAACGGGGTTCCCGTCCCCCTCGCCCAGCTCAGGAACCTGGGTCAACTGCTGGTCAACGTCCACGGTCAGCACGCTCACCAGATGCTGCTCAAACCCGATTACCAGCTCGCCCTGCTGGACGGCTACGCCGGTCATCATCTGCTCCTCGACGATGTGCGCCGCCACTACCAGCAGTGGCGCCAGTTGCAAAACGAGCTCAACCGGCTCAAGGCCGAGCAGCAGCAGCGGGAAGCCCGCCGTCAACTCATCGAATACCAGGTGCAGGAGCTGGACGAATTTGCCCTTCAGCCGGGAGAGTTTGAAGAGATTGAAGAGGAGCATCAGCGGCTCGCCAATGGCACCGAGCTGATGCAGGAGTGCGGGTATTGCCTCGATCTGCTCTATGACAATGAAGAGACCACCATCGCCGGTCTGCTGCAGACGGCGGTGGACAGAGCCGAGACCCTGGTCGGCATGGACAGCCGGCTTGGCAACGTGCTCGGCATGCTCAACGAAGCCCTGATCGGCGTACAGGAGAGCCACAGCGAGCTGCGCAGCTATCTCGACCGGCTGGAACTGGATCCAGAGCGCTTCAACGAGCTGGAGAGCCGCCTCTCCAAGGCCATCAACCTGGCACGCAAGCACCATGTCAAACCGGCGGAGCTGGCCCACTACCATCAGGAGCTGGCCGCCGATCTGGCCCGCCTCAACTCCGACGAAGAGCGCCTCGAGGGGATGGAGGACGAGCTGGCCTCGGCCCGCCAGGCCTTCGTGCAGGCCGCCGAGGCCCTGAGCCAGAGCCGCCAGCGCTATGCCGAGGAGCTGGGCGCGAAGGTAAGTGCCAGCATGCACGAACTGGCGATGCCCGATGGCCGCTTCGCCATCGAGGTGCGACCCGATGCCCAGAGCAGCCTCTCGCCCCTTGGCATCGATCGGGTGGAGTTCATGGTCACCACCAACCCGGGTCAGCCCATCCAACCCCTTGGCAAGGTGGCTTCCGGCGGCGAGCTGTCGCGTATCAGCCTCGCCATCGTGGTGATCAGTGCCCGCAAGATCTCCACCCCGACCCTTATCTTCGACGAAGTGGATGTGGGGATCAGCGGCCCGACCGCCGCCGTGGTGGGCCGCCTGTTGCGCCAGCTCGGCGAATCCACCCAGGTGATGGTGGTCACCCACCTGCCCCAGGTGGCAGGCAAGGGTCACCAGCACATGGTGGTGAGCAAACACACCGACGGCAAGACAACGGAAACCCAGATGCAGGCGCTCACCCCGGGTGCCCGGCTCAACGAACTGGCCCGCCTGCTGGGGGGCGATCAGATCACCGACAACACCCTGGCCAACGCCCGTGAGTTGCTCGCAAGCTGACCACGGGGCGGGAGGGATGCCCTCCCGTCCATGTCGGCCCTTTCAGATTGACCGTGCCATCATCGCGCTGGCCAGTTGAATCCTTTTGCCGACAGCGCCGGCCTGGTTGGCCGATGCCGTAAGCCGCAAGAAAGAGGGGCTGCCCTGGCTAATCCGCGGCACGTGTCTTGATGCTCAGTCTGAGTCTGTCAGCCTGGTCATCACCCAGCCGGGCTTCCATCGCCATGGTCAGAACGCCACTCATCTTCGTTGCACTCATTCATATATCGAACGGACCCACTCCTTCATTTTCCATTCAACTCAGTCTGTTATGATGATGTAAACGGACTCGGTACCTTCAGTTGCCATCGACAGAAGATGACGCTTGATGCAAACACACCGGGTTCGTTTGAGCTGACATTTCGCGGGAAGGGAGAATGGGAGCGCGCTTCCGCCGTCTGACCCGCACCTGCCAAGGAGAACTGCTTATGAGCCCGACCAATATTGTGCTGTTGCTGGAAGGCAAGGATTACGAGCAGGAGACACTGGCCAAGGCGAGCCGTCTGGCACAAGGGCTGGGCGCCAACCTGACCTTGTTGCACCTGACCCACAGCAGCAAGACTCGTCGCAATAGTCTGTCCCTGTCACAAGAGGAGCGCAGCGCCCAGGGCACCCTGGATGCCAAGGCGATCATCAGTGAACTCATCACCCAGCTGTCTCATCCGGTGGATTACCAGTGTCTGGTGGTGGATGACGTGGTGCCGGATCTCCAGCACTGGCTGGCCGCCCACCCCGCCGACCTCTTGCTGGTCGGCAGCCGTCATCACTGGATGGAGGGCTCGCTAGCCCGCCTGCTCCTCTACAAACTGCCCCTCGATATCCAGATCTGCCACGAGCCTCACGCCGCCTTGCTCAAAGCCGTCGGTTGACACCACAAGACCCGCTCCCTGAACGGGTCTTCTTGTTTCTGACGCCCCGCCGTCACCCTCCCCCAGCTTGACCTCCTCCACTGCGTCACCGCCAGAACCACACGATTTCTTACACATTGCTCGCTTCTTTTTGAGGGCCATTTGCTGCACGATATGGCCCTTGCACGCCTTCGCTCGTTTCGTTCAGGTGATAAATGAAAGCTCTTCGAAAACCCGGCAAGCTCGCCCTGCTCGCCCTTGTGCTGATCCCTCTCGTCACCTGGCTGGCCTGGCCAGGCAACACACCGGACCCGGTACTGACCGCAACGGTTACCCGCCAGGATGTGGAGCAGACGGTGCTCGCCAGTGGCGTACTGCAGGCCATCGAGCAGGTGGATGTGGGGGCTCAGGTCTCGGGTCAGGTCACCTATCTCGCGGTGGAAGCGGGTCAACAGGTCAAACAAGGAGAGCTGCTGGCGGAGATCGATCCCCTGATCGCCCAGAACAACCTCAAGACCGCCGAGGCGGAGCTGGCCAGCCGCCGCGCCCAGCTCAAGATCAAGCAGGCACAGCTCAAACAGAACGAGCTTGCCTGGCGCCGCCAGCAGCAGATGTTTCGGCAGGAAGCGAGCTCTCGTGCGGATCTGGAGAGCGCCGAAGCCCAGCTTGCCGTCACCTGGGCCGAGCTGCAAAGCGCCCAGGCCGACATCGACAACGCCATCATCAAGGTGGAGCGCGCCAAGACGGAGCTCGGCTACAACCGCATTCAGGCCCCCATGGATGGTACCGTCGTCTCCATCGTCACCCGGCAGGGGCAGACCCTGGCCGCCAGCCAGACGGTACCGACCCTGCTCAAGCTCGCCAATCTCGACACCATGACGGTCAAGGCCCAGATCTCCGAAGCGGACGTCACCCGTGTCAAGGCGGGCATGCCGGTCTATTTCACCCTGATAGGGGATCCGGATACTCGCTACCACGGTACCCTGCGCACGGTCGAGCTGGCCCCCACCAACATCAATGAGCAGACGGCCAGCACCACGGCCACCAGCAATGCGGCCATCTACTACTATGCCCTGTTCGATGTGCCCAACTCCGGCCATCAGTTGAGGGTCGCCATGACGACCCAGGTCACCATCGTGCTCGGCGAGCGCAAGCAGGTACTGGCCATTCCCCAGACCGCCCTCGGCAAGAAGACTGGCGACAACGAGTACGAGGTCAGCCTGCTCAAGGCAGGGGATCAGAGAGAGACCCGCCGCATCAAGACCGGCATGAAGGATGACATCAAGATTGAGGTGGTGAGCGGCCTGACCGAGCATGAGAAGGTGATCCTGGAGCAGGGCAAGCCGGCCCTGCACGATGAAGGGGAGATGGAGCCGTGAGCGAGCCCCTGATCCGTCTCAAGGGCATCGAGCGACGCTACCAGAGCGGAGAGCACGAAGTGACCGTGCTGCACCCGCTGGATCTCGCCATCGATGCCGGGGAGATGGTGGCCATCGTCGGCGCCTCCGGCTCCGGCAAATCGACCCTGATGAACCTGCTGGGCTGCCTCGATCGCCCGAGCGGCGGCCAGTATCTGTTTCGCGGCCAGGATACCGCGACCCTGGATGCCCTCTCCCTGGCACGGCTGCGCTGCCACCACTTCGGCTTCATCTTCCAGCGCTATCACCTGCTGCCCCATCTGGATGCGGCCGCCAACGTGGAGATCCCCGCCATCTATGCCGGCACTGCCCGCCTTGATCGCCAGGCCCGTGCCCGCACCTTGCTGACCCGCCTGGGACTGCAGGATCGCAGCCACCACAGACCCGGCCAGCTCTCCGGCGGTCAGCAGCAGCGGGTCAGTATTGCCCGGGCGCTCGCCAACGGCGGCGAGGTGATCCTGGCGGACGAACCCACCGGCGCTCTCGACAGCCAGAGCGGCAAGGAGGTGATGGCCATCCTCAAGGAGCTGCACGCCCAGGGCCACACCATCATTCTGGTGACCCACGACATGGCGGTGGCAAGCCATGCGGATCGCATCATCACCCTGCGTGACGGGCGGGTGGTGGAGGACAGCGGCCATCGGGTGACCGATGACAACGCAGCCTCACCCTCCCCATCCGGGGCGCCGGCCCACCCGCAGCCGGGTGACGGCAGCCAGCTGGCCCCTCCCTCTGTCGGGCAAGATGCACAGGGCACAGGCGCCGCCGTCCGCACCGCAAGCCGGGGCTGGGATCGCTACCGGGAGGCGGGGCGCATGGCCCTGCACGCCATGCTGGCCCATCGCATGCGCACCTTCCTCACCATGCTCGGCATCATCATCGGCATCGCCGCCGTGGTCAGCGTGGTGGCGCTGGGTCAGGGGGCGCGCGCCAAGGTGATCGACGACATCAACGCCATGGGCACCAACACCATCGACATCTTCCCCGGCAAGGACTGGGGAGACGAGAAGGCCGCCAGCATCCAGACCCTGAACGAGCGGGATCTCGACGCGCTGCTCGGCCAGCCCTATCTGGAGGGGGCCAGCCCCCAGATAGCGACGTCGGGCCAGCTTCGCTATCGCAACAAGACCAGCAGCGGCAGCGTGATCGGGGTCGGCAACGACTTTTTCCGGGTCAAGGGGATGACGCTCACCCAGGGGCGCCTGCTCGATGAGCGGGACATTCGCAACCGGACGGCAGTCGCCGTGGTGGATGGCAAGACCATAGAGAGCCTGCTTGGCAAGGTGGACCCGGTCGGCCAGGTGGTGCTGGTAGGCACCCTGCCGGTGCGCATCGTGGGGGTGGTCACCCAGGAGACCGGCTTTGGCCGCAGCAGCCAGTCGGTCAATGTCTGGCTCCCCTACAGCGCCGTCATGAGCCGTCTCCTCTCCCAGCAGCACTTCACCCAGATCACCATCCGGGTCAAGGACAGCGTCCAGCCCGCCCTGGCCGAGCAGGCGGCAGTCGCCCTGCTGACCCAGCGCCACGGCGTGAAAGACTTCTTCACCTTCAGCAGCGACAGCATCGTCAAATCGGTGGAGAAGACCACCGCCACCCTGACACTGCTGGTCTCCGCCATCGCGGTGATCTCCCTCATCGTCGGCGGCGTCGGAGTGATGAACATCATGCTGGTCTCGGTGGTGGAGCGCACCCGGGAGATAGGGATCCGCATCGCCGTCGGCGCCCGCCAGTCCGACATACTGCAACAGTTCCTCATCGAGGCGGTGATGGTCAGCCTGCTGGGGGGGCTGCTCGGTATCGGCCTCGCCCTGCTCATCGGCGCTCTCTTCTCCCTGCTCGTGGAAAGCTTCCAGATGCGCTTCTCGCTCTTCTCCATCCTGATGGCCTTCGGGTGCTCCTCCCTCATCGGGATCCTGTTTGGTTACCTGCCCGCCCGCAATGCGGCCAGGCTCGATCCGGTGGAGGCACTGGCGAGGGAATGACGATGCACAACCTATCAAGGCTCGGGCTAAGCCTGATGCTCACCGCCAGCCTCGGTGCCTGCAGCCAGCAGAGCACCTATCACAGACCCGATCTCGACGTGGCGCCAGCATGGCAGCAGGAGAGCAGGGGTCTCACCGCGCAGCAGGCTGGCCCCTGGTGGCAGGGATTCCAGGATCCCGCGCTCGATCGCCTGGTCGAGGCGGTGCTGGCCGCCAACCCGGACATGCGGGTGGCCGGGCTCAAGCTCAAGAACGCCCTGCTCGGCGCCGATCTGGCTGACACCAACCTCACCCCCTCTGTCAGCGCCAATCTCGGGGCCAGCGGCACCAAGAACATGAAAGATGGCAGCGCCAGCAGCAACCTGGGCCCCTCTCTCAACCTCAGCTACGAAGTGGATCTCTGGGGCAGACTGGCCGCGACAAGGGATCAGGCGAGCTGGGAGGCACAAGCCAGCGAACAGGATCTGGCCGCCACCCGGTTGCTGCTCATCGGCAAGACCCTGGAGCAATACTGGCAACTGGCCTACCTCGGCTCGGCCATGACCCTGGGCACCCAGCAACTGGGCAATCTGGAGCGCATTGAACGCCTGACCCGCGCCAAATACGAGGCGGGCGCCGTGACCCGACTCGATCTGGTACAGGCCAGCCAGCAGAAGGCAGGCAAGCAGGCGGAGCTCGCCACCCTCACCCAGCAGCAGGCACAGGCGGGCAATGCTCTTCGCCTGCTGCTGGGCCGCAGCAGCGGGCCGCTCGCTGACGCTCCCGACGCCCTGATCATGGGCCCGATCCCGTCCGTGGCAGCTGGCATCCCCGCCGATGTGCTGGCCCGGCGGCCAGATGTGCGCGCCGCCGAACTCAGGCTGCGCAAGACCCTTGCGAGGGGAGACGAGATCCGCACCGGCTTTTATCCCACCCTGAGCCTGACCGGCGGTGCCAGCACCACCTCGGATACCCTGACCCAGGTGCTGCAAAATCCGGTCGGCACCCTGGGCGCCACGCTGGCGCTCCCTTTCCTCGAGTACAACAAGACCCGGCTCTCCATCGCCAGCGCCGACATCGACTACCAGATTGCCGAAACCGAGTTTCGCAAGCAGCTCTATACCGCGCTGCTGGAAGTGGAGGATGGCCTGGCAGCCCGTCAGCAAGGGGATCAGCGGCTGCGCTATCTGGAGCAGCAGAGGGCCTATGCCCGGGAGGCCGAGAGGCTCGCTGGCGCCCGTTTCCTGGCCGGTGCCACCGAGGTACAACCCTGGCTGGATGAGCAGAACCGCCTGTGGGATGCCGAGCTCGCCCTGCTGGCACAGCAGCAGACCCAGCTCAACAACATGGCAGGCATCTATCGGGCGCTGGGGGGAAGCGATCGAACCTGACCCAGGCAGAGAGTGTGGTATCGCGATGGACATCCAGAGGAGGTCAATCGCGACCCATTCTGCCCACAAACCAATTGATAATAATTTTCATTTCATCAAGAATGGGCGCCATCATCAGCCAGGAGTATGCCCATGTCTCAACCCGCCCCGGCCAATCGCCCCCGCCTGCTCACCGTCAAGCATGTTCAGGATGTGAGCCCGCATCTGCGCCGAATCTGCCTGACCAGCCCCGAGCTTGTGGACTACCCCTTCAGCTGTGGCGGTGCTCATGTCAAGATCATGCTGCCCCGACCGGATCAGCGCGAGATAGTGTTGCCCACCCCCACCGACAAGGGGCCTCGCTGGCTCGATCCCGCCCAGAAACCCGTCATTCGCACATTCACCATACGCGCGTTTCGCCGGGAGGCGCTGGAGCTCGACATCGACTTCGCCCTGCACGGCGAGGCCGGCCCCGCCAGTCGTTTCGCCCTGCACGCCAAACCGGGTGACAGGCTCGCCATCTCGGGCCCGGGCGGCCCCGACCCCATGCTGCAAATGGCCGAGCACTATTACATGGCGGGGGATCTCACCGCCCTGCCCGCCATCAGCGCCATGGTGGAAGTGATGCCGGCCCATGCCCTCGGCCATATCGCCCTGCTGGTCCCCCATCAGGACGACGTGCAGGATCTGTCGCTGCCGGCCGGCGTCGACCTGCGCTGGTTCGTGGGCAATCCGGAACAGGCCGCGACCCTGGTGGCGCATTTCACCGCCCAGCCCATGGTCGCTGAGGGGAGCTATTACTGGTTTGGCGGGGAAGAGAGCCTGGTCGTGCCGCTGCGCCGCCACGTCAGACGCACCCTGGATGCCGAGCGCCAGCGGGTCTACGCAGTCCCCTACTGGCGCAGCGGCAAGGATGAAGACGCCTACCACCAGGACAGGCACGCCGTGATGGACAGCTGACCCCCTCTTTATCTTGTGACTGGCGGGCTTCTTCCCTCGGGGAGCGGCCTGCTTTTGCTGCGGTTCCCCCGCCATCGTTCTCTCTCCCCCCATCTTCGCCTGGCGATTTCATTGCACTTGCATTTGAGACAAACACCAAGATAATGAAAATCATTCTCAATAGCTGCGATGAGCCGTGAACCTGTCTGCTCCCAACAGGATGCCGCATACGGGTTCCCCATCGCACACATGCACAGCAAGGTAACTTCAAATGGCAGTTTTGAATTCGGTCATGCGCGCCTTCGCCATAGAGGCGCTCCCCACCCCTGCCGAGCTGCTGGCGCAGCACCCCTGTCCGGTCGACATGGCCCGGCATATCGACAGCCAGCGCCATCAGGCACGCCGGATCCTGGCAGGTGAAGACGATCGCCTGCTGGTCGTGATTGGCCCCTGCTCCATCCATGATCCCGTCGCGGCCCTGGACTATGCCGGACGGCTGGCACGACTCGCCACCGCCTATGAAGACAGCCTTCAGATAGTCATGCGCGCCTATTTTGAAAAGCCGCGCACCACGGTGGGCTGGAAGGGGCTGGTCTTCGATCCGCACCTGGACGGCAGCAACGACATCAATCGGGGATTGCATCTGGCACGCCAGGTGCTGCTCGACATCAATGGGCTGGGGCTCGCCACCGCCACCGAATTCCTCGACACCACCAGCTTTCTCTATCTCGCCGATCTCGTCAGCTGGGGCGCCATCGGGGCACGCACCACGGAGTCTCAGGTCCACCGGCAATTGGCCTCCGCACTGCCCTGCCCCGTGGGATTCAAGAACGGTACGGACGGCAATATCCGGGTCGCCATCGATGCCATCCAGGCCAGTACCGCCTCCCATCTCTTCACCGCCCCCGGCAGCCAGGGCGGCATGGTAGTGATCAAGAGCGAAGGCAATCCCGACGGCCATATCATTCTGCGTGGCGGCACCCTGCCCAACTACCACCAGAGCGATGTGGCGGAGGCAGCAGACCGCCTCACCCGCAAGGGACTCCCCCCTCGCCTGATGGTAGATTGCAGCCATGGCAACAGCCAGAAGCTGCACACGAACCAGCTGAAGGTCGCCAAAGATCTCTGTCGCCAGCTGAGCGAAGGGAGCCAAGCCGTCGCCGCCGTCATGGTCGAGAGCTTCTTGCTGGGAGGAAACCAGAAACCGGCTCCTCTGGGTGAGCTGCAATACGGTCTGTCAGTGACCGATGCCTGCCTCTGCTGGGAAGAGAGTGAACACCTGCTTGCCATGCTGGCAGAGGCGGTCCTAGCCCGTCGCCGCACCTGGAGAAAATACGCACACGCCGTTCAGTCTGAACTCGGCCAACCCGTCATCTAGCATTCGGTTTATTTGTTTGCCACCAATCGGTGTCTGCCTCATCCGCACGTTGTCCGGCATCGTGCGGATATATCGCAGAAGAGCGGTGTCAAACAGACCATAAATAGAGGGGATAAATTAATAGGCGATGGACGTCATGCATCAGCATGAAAAAGAGACGGGCCGCTCAGGCGTACTGATGAGGATCCACCGCCGCTATTTCATTCTGTCACAGCAGGTATCCATGTTCGTTTCTCACAAGGGACGAAGAAACACGGGCTGTATGAGTCCTCAATGCGTATAAGTGGCGAGGTGGCGTGGAAGATGATGCGCCACCTTTATTGGGCACATGATGGTTATGGCTATTCCAGACGAGGCTCTCCAATTAACCGGAGTAACCTGCGCAATTGGGTTTTACTGCGACATCATCTGAACTCTGAAAATAATAATGCCGCCCTGCAGGCGGCATTATCGAGAATCGGATCCGGCGATCAGATCAGGAAATCGTTCAGATCCTTGCCCAGCGCAACTTGCTCGGCGATGGCCTTGGGCATACGACCCTGACCGGTCCAGGTCTTCTCCTGACCGTCTTCCTGGTACTTGTATTTCGCAGGACGGGGAGCACGCTTGCTCTTGGTGGTGCCCGCCGCAGCCGGAGCCGCCACGCTGCCGATCAGCTCACGGGGATCGATACCAGCCTGTTGCAGCATTTCGGTGAATTCATTCAGTTTGCGCTGACGCTCTTCCTGTTCGGCACGTTCCTGTTCAACGGACTCGGCACGCTCGTTATATACCAGGTCAAACTTTTCTTTCGCTTCTTGCAGTTGCTCAAACGGCAGTTCACGAATGGCAGCGCGCAAGCTGCGAATGTTCAGCAGAACCTTCAGAAACTCGTTCATTACTTCCTCACAGAATTATTTTTGTATGTCACAGGGATAACACGATTTGAGAATAGCATGCCCATTGGATAACAACATAATGTTTTTATACCATCCGGCAGCGCGCTGACACCATATGGACATTATTCACCGTGGTTAATCGTGAATTCAGATAATAAGTGCAATGCCCATGGTGCATAGGAGAGAGGCGGTCAACTACCAGTTAGGGTACGCTTCTTCTCGCCAAAGAAACAAAGCGATACACCATGAAATACCAGCAGTTGACCGAGGGGCTACGATACCAGATTGCCTGC
>NZ_JBLUXC010000063.1:0-18168 GCF_048276795.1 Aeromonas sp. PS2Canimalfood6 | reverse complement strand
CCAGCAGGATGGCTGCGTGCTTGCCGGTTTCGGCCATGACAGCGCGCAGGTTGCTGATGCGACCACCGTGTTCGGCGTAGTCGCCGTGGGAGAAGTTCAGGCGCATGACGTTCATGCCGGCATCCAGCATCTTGCCCAGCATTTCTTTGGATTCGGTCTTGGGACCGATGGTGCAGACGATTTTGGTCTTTTTCATGTCAGTCTTCATGGTTAAGGAATTTCCGCCGTGCAATATACACCAGTTTTTGGATACTTTTTATGATCCAGAAACAACGTTTTGAGCGAAAACGGCCTCAATTTGAAAGATAACGTTTTCGCTCACAGCTCATTTTAGGGGCTAAAATAATTGATTTTCCGCAACTGAGGCCATTTGGTTCCCATTTCTGGCCCCGCATCCTGCCCGATCCCATGTTGTTAAATGACAAACAACAGGGCCCCCTTGCCGGGGCGATCCGGCCCGATGCCGTTGGCCGTCATCCAGTGTAGTCACTCCCTCCCGTGGCGTCAGGGCGAAGCAGCGCAAGGCAGGAGCCGGTTGGCCTACAGCGGAAAAAAACGCGCCCCTCCCGGCACGCCGGGAGGGGCGGCAGCCCTCTGGATCAGCCGAAGAACCAGTAGCCGCGGTTGACCAGCCGGGTCAGCAGTTGCAGGAAGCCCGCCTGATCGGCCAGTTCCACCAGCGCGTCCTGGGTGATGATGTCCTTGTCGCACAGGAGCGCGATGGCGGCCGGATCCTCGCTTGGCAGGGTCCAGGCTTCGCCGTCGATGTAGCAGGTGCGGCTCTCGCCGCTGAACCAGACGCTGCGCAACCCCGGCACCTTGATGGCGGGCTCCCCCTGGCTCAGCAGGTCGGCCACCTCGTCGGCGCTGTAGTCCGGCTCCACCGGATTGACGTCCAGATCGTGCTTGGCCTCGGAGATCATGGTGCCGAACCACTCCTTGAACAGGGTCTCGTCGTCGAGGGCCTGTTGCATCAGCTCCCGCAGGCGGTGCAGCTCGTGGGGCTGGATCTCCCCGTGGCGGGCGCGGGGCTGGAGGTCCGGGTCGCCGTAACGTTCGGTGCGGATCTCGTTGTCGATCAGGTGATCGGCAAAGGAGGAGACAAGGGCCTTGGCGTCCGGTGCGCGGAAACCCACCGAGAAGTTCAGGGAGGGCTCGATGGCGTAGCCCTCGTGGGGGAATCCAGGCGGGATGTAGAGGATATCGCCCGGCTCCATGATGACGTCGATGATCGCCTCGAACGGCTCGCAGTGCAGCAGGGCCGCGTGGGCGGCGAACTCGTTCAAGGGCTTGGCATCGCCGACCCGCCAGTGACGCTTGCCCTGACCCTGGGTGATGAAGACGTCGTAGTTGTCGATGTGGGGGCCGACACCGCCGTGAGGGGTGGAGAAGCTCACCATCACATCGTCAAAGCGCCAGCCCGGGATGAACTGGAAGGGCACCGCCAGCTCGTGCACCTCGGGTACCCAGTGGTTGCACGCCTGCACCAGCACGGTCCAGTTCTCTTCCCCCAGGTGATCGTAGGATTCGAAGGGGCCGTGGGCCGCCTCCCACTGGTTGTTGAAGCGGGTGACCAGGCGCGATTCGATCACCTCCTCCATGGCCAGACCCGCCAGTTCGTCCGGGCTGATGGGATCCTGAAAGTCGGTGAAACCGCCCTTGATGAGGAGCGGGCGCTTCTGCCAGTAGTGCTCGAGGAAGTGAGCGATATCCAGATTGAGTTGGTACATGGTGCTTCTCGTATCTTGTGAGAGGGCTTGCCCAAGGCGGGCTTGGGCAAGGGCTCTGAAATGGCCCGATAGAGGGTGATCATATCAAATGGGCCAAAATCAACGGGGGCCCTGCCGTCATGACAGAGCCCCCGCCGGTTCGGTTACATCACTTATTTCAGCAGATCGACCAGACGCTGGGCGTCGCCGATGTAGTTGGCCGGGGTCAGCTTCTTCAGCTCTACCTTGACCGCTTCCGGCAACTCCAGAGTGTCGATAAAGGTACGCATCCCTTCGGCGTCGACGCGGCGGCCACGGGTCAGCTCCTTGAGCTTCTCGTAGGGCTTCTCGATGCCGTAACGGCGCATCACGGTCTGGATGGGCTCGGCCAGTACTTCCCAGTTGGCATCCAGATCGGCAGCCATGGCGGCGTCGTTGGCTTCCAGCTTGGAGATGCCCTTCAGGGTCGCCTGATAGGCAATCAGGGAGTAACCCACCGCCACACCCAGGTTGCGCAGTACGGTCGAGTCGGTCAGATCACGCTGCCAGCGGGAGATGGGCAGCTTGCTCGCCAGATGCTGGAACACGGCGTTGGCCAGACCCAGATTGCCTTCGGAGTTCTCGAAGTCGATGGGGTTGACCTTGTGGGGCATGGTGGAGGAGCCGATTTCCCCCGCGATGGTGCGCTGCTTGAAGTGGCCCAGGGAGATGTAACCCCAGACGTCACGGTCAAAGTCGATCAGGATGGTGTTGAAGCGGGCCAGGGCGTCGAACAGCTCGGCGATGTAGTCGTGGGGCTCGATCTGGGTGGTGTAGGGGTTCCAGGTCAGGCCCAGGGAGGTGACGAACTCCTCGGAGAACTGGTGCCAGTCCACATCCGGGTAGGCGCTGATGTGGGCGTTGTAGTTGCCCACGGCACCGTTGATCTTGCCCAGCAGCTCCACCGCCATGATCTGCTTGAGCTGGCGCTCCAGACGGTAGGCGACGTTGGCCATCTCCTTGCCCATGGTGCTCGGGGTCGCCGGCTGACCGTGGGTGCGGGAGAGCAGCGGCATGTCGCGGTACTCGACGGCCAGGCGCTTGATCTCACCGATGAGCTTTTCGCAATAAGGCTTGATCACCTCTTCCCGGGCGGTCTTCAGCATCAGGCCGTGGGAGTTGTTGTTGATGTCTTCCGAGGTGCAGGCGAAGTGAATGAATTCGCTGACGGCGGCCAGCTCCGGGTTCACTTCCACCTTCTCTTTCAGGAAGTACTCCACCGCTTTCACATCATGGTTGGTGGTGCGCTCGATCTGTTTGATGCGGGCGGCATCCTGCTCGTTGAAGTTGCTGACGATGCCGTCAAGCACGGCATTGGCTGCCTCGCTCAGGGCAGGGACTTCCGGGATCCCGGCGTGGCTGGCCAGTTTTTGCAACCAGCGCACCTCGACTTCGACGCGAAAACGCAGCAGACCGAATTCGGAGAAGATAGGGCGCAGGGCATCGGCCTTGTCGCCATAACGACCGTCAATCGGGGAAACGGCAGTCAGCGCGGACAGCTCCATGGGGTGAACTCCTGATGATTGGTGTGGGGGTTAAAATCGTTTGGCCAGTTCCACCATCTTCTTGCGGGCGAAGATGATCTGGGTACGGCTGCCGCCGAGCTGGCGCCACAGCACCACGGCGCGGATGCCTGCGAGCAGCAGGGCGCGCACCTTGTGCTGCACCAGGGGCTGCTGCAGGAAGAGCGGGGTGCCCGCCACCTGGATGCGCGGCCCGATGGGGCTGATAAGGTCGCTGTAGATGCTCGCCATGTTGGCCAGGATCTGCTCGTCGAGCAGATCGAAATGCTGTTGCTGGCGGCCGATCTGGCTGATCCGCTCCCCCAGCATGTTGAGGATGTCCTTGCGCTTGGCGAGCTTGCGCTCCAGCGCGATCAGGCTCACCACGTAGCGGGTCAGCTCGGCATTCTTCTGGCTGCCGTCGGCCCCCAGCTGTTCCACCAGGGCGCGATAGCCGTCGCGAATGGCCAGGTGGCTGCCGAACACTTCCAGCGGCTGCGTGGGGTTGGTGACCAGAATGCTTTGCAGGCTCTCGCGCAGGGAGGCTTCGTCGCAGGCGCCGTCACGGGCCACTTTCTGCACCAGATAGGCGGCCTGGCAGATGCCTGCGAAGGCCATGGTTCTGTCTTGGAATTTGTCGCTCATATCTTCACAGCCCTGTTCTGTTCTTTCACCGGCCGATGCCATTATCCGGCCTAGAATGTGTCGGCCATGTCTTCACAGCCCTGTTCTGTTCTTTCACCGGCCGATGCCATGATCCGGCCTGGAATGTGTCGGCCATGTCTTCACGGCCCTGTTCTGTTCATTCACCGGCCGATGCCATGATCCGGCCTGGACGTTGCCAATCATGTATCGCTGCCTGGTACTGTTTTTCTTTGTCCCTTCTCCCGCGAGGGGAGAAGGGAGTACAGCGCGGACGCTCGTGAGCGCCCAGCCCTTAGACCGGATGGCTGAAACGTTGTTCGATGATGCCGCCGCCCAGACACACTTCCCCGTCGTAGAAGACGGCGGACTGGCCCGGGGTCACCGCAGCCTGTTTCTCGTCGAAGATGACCCGGATGGTCTCATCGTCGATGGGCTGGATCAGGCAGGGGATATCTTCCTGACGGTAACGGGTCTTGACGGTGCAGCGGCGCGGCGCGCGAATGGGGGTGCGATCCACCCAGTGCAGCTGGCTCGCGACCAGGCCGTCGGAGTAGAGGCGGGGGTGTTCCCCTTGCGCCACCACGAGCGTGTTGCGCTCCACCTCTTTGTCCACCACGTACCAGGCCTCTTCGGTGGCATCTTTGCGACCGCCGATGCCGAGCCCCTTGCGCTGGCCCAGGGTGTGGTACATCAGCCCCTGATGCTCGCCGATGATCTTGCCGTCCACGGTTTCGATGGGACCGGGCTGGGCGGGCAGGAATTTGGCCAGGAAGTCCTTGAACTTGCGCTCACCGATGAAGCAGATGCCGGTGGAGTCTTTCTTCTTGGCGGTGATGAGATCCAGCTGCTCGGCGATGCGGCGCACCTCGGGTTTTTCCAGATCCCCGACCGGGAACAGGCTCTGACCCACCTGGGCTTCGCTCAGGGTATAGAGGAAGTAGCTCTGATCCTTGTTGGTATCCAGACCGCGCAGCAGGCGCGGGCGGCCGGTGCTGTCGTCACGGCGCACATAGTGGCCGGTGGCGATGTAGGTGGCCCCCAGCTCTTCGGCGGCGAATTCCAGGAACGCCTTGAACTTGATCTCCTTGTTGCACAGGATGTCCGGGTTCGGGGTGCGACCCGCCTTGTACTCTTCCAGGAAGTGCTCGAAGACGTTGTCCCAGTATTCGGCGGCGAAGTTGATGGTGTGGAGTTTCATCCCCAGCTTGTCGCAGACGGCCTTGGCATCAGCCAAATCCTGGGCGGCAGAGCAGTACTCGTCCGTGTCGTCTTCTTCCCAGTTCTTCATGAACAAGCCTTCGACCTGATAGCCCTGCTGCTGGAGCAGGTAGGCCGAGACGGAAGAATCCACGCCGCCGGACATGCCGACGATCACCTTGATTTGGCTGTTGTCTGTCATTAGTCGAAGTTACCAGTTCGTTTAAACGGGGCGTATTCTACCAGAGTTTTGCGCCCCCGGTCACATCTCCCTGCCGCCGTTCCCCTTGGAAGCCCGGCGGCGGGAAATCGTTTTTCTATTTGTCGGCGCCATGATGAAAAAATGGCGCCAAACGGTCCCGCATAGCCTGTTCACGATCTGTCACGAGAGGCCGTCAGCAAGGTAAAGAGCAGCGCAGGAACCGGAACGTATAGATATACGTGAGGATTCCGAGCAGCACATGAGCCTTGATCATGGTCTCGCAGTAAGAGCGTGGGCAGGCTCTCAGATGAAGGCCTTGAGGGCCGACAGCGGCAGCCTGGTGCCTGCCAGATAGTCCTGGATACACTGCCACACCAGGGGGCTTCGCAGGGCGGGCTTGCACTCGGCAATCTCCTCCAGGCTGAGCCAGTGACAGGCCAGTACGTCACCGTCGGGATCCTCTGGATGGTGCTGACCGGGCGACTTTTCAAGGTCGAAGATGACGGCGGTGCGCACAAAGGTGGCCTCGCTGTCCGCCGGTTTGAAGAGGTAGACCCCGAGCCAGCCGGTGGGCGCGGCGGTGAGTCCGGTCTCCTCCTTCAGCTCGCGGCAGGCCGCCTGGATGAGATCTTCTCCCGGCTCCACGTGGCCGGCGGGCTGGTTGAAGCGGCGCTTGCCCGCAATCTCCTCTTCCACCAGCAAGAAACGCCCCTGCCAGTGCACCAGGGCGGCCACGGTGAGGCGGGTGGGCAGCGGTGGGTGATCGCTCATAAGGACTCCTTGTCTTGTTGGCTGTGCCCCGGAAGGGGCGCTCGATGCAGATCCGCTGTCGCCTTCATTCAGAGGGCTTGGTGCGAGCCGGACGGCGGGCGGTGGTGCGCCCGCCGCTGCGATTGCCGGGGCGCGGGTCTGCCCCGCGGCGGTCCCGCCCCTGGGCTGGATCCTGATCTGTTGGCCGGGCGGTGCGGGGGGCACTGCGGCCAGAGCCCCCGGCTGCGGCGGATGCCCGTGGTTTGCCTTGCGTGGCGGCTGGTCGTGGCGCGGTTGCCAGCTCGGGGGCGGGCAGGGCGCGGCTCTCTCCCGGCGCCAGACCATCGAGGGTCCACTCCCCGATGGCGTAGCGGATGAGGCGCAAGGTGGGGTGGCCGATGTGGGCGGTCATGCGCCGCACCTGGCGGTTGCGCCCCTCCACGATTGTTATCTCGAGCCAGCAGGTGGGGATCTCTTTGCGCTCGCGAATGGGCGGGTTACGTGGCCACACCGCAGGGTCATCCATGATGCGCGCCCCGGCGGGCAGGGTCATGCCGTCGTTGAGTTCCACACCGGCGCGCAGGGCGGCCAGTTTCTCCTCGCTCGGGATGCCTTCCACCTGCACCCAGTAGGTCTTGGGGGTCTTCTCTCCCGGCTGGGTGAGGCGCGCCTGCAACTTGCCGTCGTTGGTGAGCAGCAAGAGCCCTTCGCTGTCTCGATCCAGCCTGCCCGCGGCATAGATGCCGGGCTCTTTGATGTAATCCTTGAGGGTCTCGCGGCCCCCTTCGTCGGTGAACTGGCAGAGCACCATGTAGGGCTTGTTCAGGATCAGCAGCTTGCGATCCACCGGGGCGGGGGCCGGTTTGCGCTCGTTGACTCTCCCTGCGTGCCGGGCCTCCCGGCGTTGGGATGGGCGCGCCGTGGTAGGCCCGCTGGCCGTGCGGCCTGCGTCAGGGCGGGCGGAGAGGGAGAGACGGGGACGGGCTGATTTCATCGCATGCCTACCAAAAACAGGGGATGGCGGAGTGTACCACAGGGGGCGGCCATCAGGGGGAGAGCGGGGCTTACCTCTCGGGTCAGGGGGAGGCGGTGTCCGGCGCCAGTGCGAGGGAGAGGCGCAGCATGTCCTTGTGCTGGATGCCGTGCTCCATCAGGGGCTCGGGATAGTGGATGAGGAAGTGATCCTTCACGACGGCATGGACGCGAAAGCCGTGGCGCTGGTAATAGGCGAGCTGGTGGCCGAAGCTGCCGGTACCGAGTTCGACGCGGCCTATCCCCTTCCCGGTCAGGTTCGCCAGCACGAAGCGCAGCAGGCCGGAGCCGATGCCCTGCTGCTGGCGGTTGGGGGCAACGGCGATGTTGAAGATCTCGGCGGTTTGCTCCCCCACCAGGCCCGCCACGCAGGCCCCCACGACCTCGTTGTCCGCCAGGGCGGCAAAGCCCCAGGCCCCGGGCAGGTAGGCGGCGATGCGCGACGCGGCGGGATCGGCCTCCAGCAGCAGGGCCAGCGGCAGGTGGGCGGGGTTCATCTCGACAAACGTCATCCTTGTTTCTCTTCCTGTTTGTGACGGCGCGTGGCGCGCAGCACGATGGCGGGCTTGACCGATGTGGTGGCTCGGGCGGCGTTCCTCTCGCACGGCATCTCGCCCGGTGTGGATGCCACCAGCCGGATCAGGGTCGGCCACTGCTGCTTGCCGTGGGCACGCCCTTGCCCCTGTGCCCCGATAGGGTTCACCCGCGTCTCAGTGGGCGTCATGCCGGGGAACAGGGGGGCTGGTCCCCGGGATCGGCGCCGGGCGGTTGAGCAGGAAGACCACCTCGCCCCGGTAGTGGGGGGAGGCGGCCAGTGTTGTCTGCCAGGCGGGATCCCACTCCCCATCCTGCACCAGCCCTACCTTGAACGGGATGGTCAGGTGCGCCATGGCGGGCAGATAGGCCTGATATCCCGGCACCGTGCGCGTGCCCTGATAGGTCTGGATCACCAGCTCGTCCACGGGCAGGCGATTGAGCTCTGCCACGTCCCCCGTTTTCGCCCAGTCGAGCAGCCCCGTCACGCTGAGCTTGCACCCGGGAGGCAGGGCACGCCGCAGTTGTTGCAGGGCATTGCCATAGCGATCGAGCTGGCGGGTCGCCGCATCGAAGTCGATCTGGATGCCCGCCACCCTGGCCCCGGCCGCGCGCCACCCCTCGTAGAGGCGCACCAGCACCTGCTCGTGGGCCGGGGAGAGGGGGAGGGCGTTGACACGCACCACCAGCCAGACCTGCCCGGCCTTGAGGGGGGAGGGAACCCGCCCCAGCTTGACGAAGCGGGGACCGCCGGGCCTGTCCAGGATCTCCCCCTGATGCAGATAGAGGGTGCTGGCCTGTTCCAGTACCGGCTGGTGGCGGGTGGCGGACCAGAGCCAGAACCCGTGATAGGCGCTGGCATCGACACTGGCCTCAAGGGGGGTGGCCAGGGCCGTCAGCAGCAGCGCCAGCAGGGCGCGTTCAGGGGGTCTGCTCATGGCTCACCAGTAGTATTTGAGGGATCTGGCCCACACCGAGTTGCCATAGCGCTGCTTGAGGGTGTTGAACCAGGCCTGCCGGGTGCGTTTGGGGATCTCCTGGCTGTCGCAGCTGTTGTAGCCGGAGGGGGCATAGCACTGGATGGCGCGATAGAGGGCATAGCTCTTGTCTTCGGGCTCTGCCTTGGGGTTGGCCATCACGGCCTGATAGAGGGCGAGGCGACTCGGGAACGTGGGACGCTCGTCTTGCGCCAGCCCCCAGATCATCTCGCGATCCTGCCACAGGTCGATATGGGGATCCCGGCTGCGCAGGTACTCCCCGAAGCAGTTGAGGGCATGACCATCGTCGGGGCGCTGCACCAGGGTGCCAAGGGTCTGGGCCAGATCCCGGCAGTGGTAGCCCTGGGGCGTCCCCTCTCCGCGCCACTGGAACGCCGAGAGGCGCACATCCCCGTTGGGCACGGGCTCCCAGGGCGCGTCGGCGGGAGGGGTCGCCTCCTTGTAATCGGCGGGGATGAGGGCCACATCCTGCAAGAAGGTGGCTGGGTCGCTGGCGATGAGATCCCGCACCAGCAGGGTATGGAGCGCAATCTGCCGCTCCGCCGCGCTCGGGCCCTGACTGGCTTGCTGGCGCAACAGGGCAGGTTCGGCCTCCTGCTTGAGCACGGCCGTGCGGATGCGCAGCTGGGTGATGGGGCTGCCCGGCTGGAAGATGGCGGCCGTGTTGCCGGTGCGCACCCAGTGATCCGCCAGCACGTTCTCCACGAACGCCTGCTGGGCCTGACCCAGGGGGGAGGCCACCAGCGCCATCAGGGCCTGCTCGGCCTTGTCGAAGGCCTTCATGCCCTGCCAGGCCCAGATGCGCAGCATCTGGTGGCTGAATGCCAGGGTGGCGTCCTCCTGCCCCGGGGAGGGCAGGGCCAGCACCTGCTCGAACTGCTTGTCCAAAAAGAGGGCGTAGGCCTTGAGATAGGCCGCCTGCGCCTGGTGACCGGTTTTTTGCAGGTGCGCGATGGCGTCGTCCAGCTGGGCATCTTGCCAGTCCCGCGGCCGCTCATAGGTCGGTCTGAGACCCCGCAGGGCATTGACGAACAGCAGCGCCGGCTGGGCCGAGTCCTGATAGGTCGCCTGATGGCGATAGGCATCGCCACTGAGCAGGGTGAGATCAATCTCGTTGACCAGGGCCTCCAGCGCCGGCAAGGGCTGGCGGGTTGCCATGGCCTCGTCATAGGCATCCCGCAGGGCGCCGAGAGCACCGGCCATCCACTGGATGCGTCTGAACAGTCCTCTGGTCGAGCTGGCGTAGCGCCCTTGCGGGTAGGCCGCCAGATAGGCCTGACCCTGGGCCATGGCGCGGCGAAGGGCCTCCTTGTCGCTCCTGGTCACGTCCTGATCGCCGTATTCGTCCTTCGCCTCCTTCATCGCGAGGTTGATCTCCGTGCGCATCACCATGTAGGTCGCGCTCTCGGCCACCCAGGGGGCCTTGGCCTGCTGCAAGGCGGCAAAGCCTGCGCGGGCCTCCTCGAAGCGGCTCTCGTAGAAGTGCCGGGCGGCCTGCAGATACCCCTGCCACTCCAGGGCAGCACCGCTCATTTCGGTAGCGGGGGCCGGGCTCTCCTGCTGCCCCAGGATCAGCAGACGGCTTCGCAGCAGGGACGTGCGCTCCGGGTCGGGCACCTCGCTCTGCTCGAGGGCGTCCAGAAACGCGCTGACCGAGGAGAGGGAGTTGGAGATGGCGTGGCCGTAGAGGGAGTCGTGGCCCGCGTAGTGCTCGAGCAGCGGGGGGAGGGACGGGTCGTAGGCGGCCAGCCGGCTGCCGAGCTGCTCGCGCAGCGCCGGGTCCTCCACCTCCTCCGGCTGGGGGAGGCGGGTGAGGTAGAACAGCGGCTGGCTGCGCTCGTTCAGCGGATCTGCCGGCAGGGTGAAGGGCAGGGGGTGATGCTGGGCATCCCCCAGCAGCATCAGCAGGTTGCCCCGGGTGTCGTTCTCGTTGAGATAGAGCGGATAGGTGGGGAGAGGGCAGTCGGTGAGCCAGAAGCCGCACCCGTCACCGTCACCGGAGGCGAGGGCGGGCAGTGCAACCAGCGTCATCGCCAGCACCGAGCAGTGGGTCAGAGATGTCATGGGATCGCTATCCGTTTGTGGGCCCGCGCCGTGCGTGACGCCCGGGCCGGAAAAGGGTTTTGCAGTGGCGGGCAATAGTACGAAAGAGGGTCACAAACGACAACCCATTCTGACCTGGTCGGCGCTCTCTCTGTCAGGACGCCTGCGCCATCTCCCTGTCCCGAGCGCGTGCTCTTTTTGCTGCTTCGCGGATGTCAGCATCTGCCATCGCCATACATCGCCATACAAAAAGGGCGAATGTGGATGCTTATATCGGGGGCTCTTCGGTGCGAAAGAGCGCCTTGCCGCAGGCGAGGCAGGTGTGGCGAAAGCGATGATCAGGCCAGCCGGTCTGGGGGTGGCCCAGCACCTTGTCGGAGCCGCAGGCGCAGCAGCGCGCCCCATGTTCATCGTCGGTGGCGCACTCGGGATGCTGGTGCAGGTAGTCGGCGCGGGTGGGCAGACGCAGCCAGTCGGGCTGGGCATGGCGCTGGTTCCAGAAATAGCACCCATAGAAGGTGCCTGCGGCGACGGGCAGGGCAAACCACCAGAAGAGATCCATGTCATGACTCCGACGAGAGGGGATGAGGGCGGCAACAACCCGCTCAGCAGGCGCGGTGCGGCCCCATTTTATCGGGGCGGGAGTGGGGCGGGATATGCCCGGATGGGTAACAAGCGAACCTGCTGGTGGTCGGGTTGGCAAGCCGCAGGGTCGGGGTTGGGGATTATCTATCCATTAAAGAGATGGGTTGTGTCATAACCCATCGCATTTTTGGATGGACATGGGGACCTTTCCGGTTGCAAAACTCGGAGAGCGGGGCGTTTTTGTGAAAAAAAATGTGCATACACTCGTCATGCCGATCTCAAGGGAGTCATTGAGCGAATTATAAATATCAAACTATTGATATCAATGGCAAAAATAGTGTTTTTATCAGGCGTTTTCAGGGTGGATAATGTGGTTTCATAAGGAGCTTTAACCCATTTTCTAGATTGGTTTTTGCATAATCAATCGTTTATTTTGTTGGACAATTGGGGAAAACCTGGTGTCCAATCGGGTGAGCAGGTTGGCCAAACAGTGCCGTCAGCCAGTGTGTAACCCGAGATGTAAGGAGACATCCTGATGGAAAAACTTGACCAAAAAATCGACACCATGCGCCAGGAATTCGAGTCCCAGGGGCAAAAACAGGCCCAGGACAGATGGCAGGCCAGGGTCGATGAACTGCAACGGGAGCGCAGCGAAGCGCCCCAGCCGGAAGCGGCAGAACACTAGCCCCTGGCGGCCTTGTGGCCACCAAGTGAGCGCATAATGAAAAACCACCGCCCTGTTCGGGGCGGTGGTTTTTTTGCGCAGTGGCTAGAGGCGATAGAGGTTCTGGGCCGCATCGAACAGCTCCGCGCGCTCGCCGGTGCCGCCGTTGAAGACGGTGTGGAAGAAGCGCAGCACCTTCTCGTTGGCGAGGGCATCCCCTTCGAAGTAGGCGTGAGAGTCCCCCACATGGGGCTGATTGGTCACGTCCACATAGGTGGCCGTTCTGGCGTCCAGCCGCCGGGTGTAGTGGCCGAGCCTCGCCTTTTGCTGCTCCCCCATCTTCATGCGCGATGCCATCAGGGCACCATCGCGCTCATTGATGGTGATGTAGAGGCGGTTGCGACACTGGATGCGATCGACCCACTGGGCGTGAAGCTCGTTGTTGGTGTCGGCGGCGGCCATGATGATGTTGTCGAACAGCAGCTGGTTGGCGTGGTAGGTGGTGCTGCCCAGCAGGTGTTTGAACAGGTAGTTGCCCATGCTGTGCAGCAGCAGGTTGATGGTGAAGGGGCAGCGCTTGTTCACCTCCTTGGCAAAGTAGCGATCCCAGGCCTCGCCGTTGTCGGCGAACTTCTTCTGGGCCTTCTCTTCCAGCTGCGTCACATACTGGCCGTTGAACTCGTCGAGCAGCCCCTTCATCTTCTCCAGCACCCGGTCAAGGGCACCGGCCGAGGCCAGGGCATCGCGCTTGTCGCTCTTGTAGCTCAGCACGCCCCGGGCGCCGCCGCCATTGGCGGGCCAGCTGAAGCAGAGCACCTCGACGCCGTACCGGGCCTCGAGCCCCGCGGCCCGTTCCAGCACATCGTCAAGATCGTTGTTGAAGCCGTGTACGAACAGCAGCAGGTGTTTGCCGGTCTTGAGCTTCTGCTTGGCCGTGCTGCCGGTCCCGGCGCAGCGCTCCAGCAGCTTGCGCGCCACATAGGCGCTGGCCGGGTGGGGGAGGTCGGGGTCAAGGCCGACGCTGGCGGCCATCTCGGCGGTGATCTGATCCGGCAGCAGGTCCAGCTGCCACTGCTTGCCCTGACGTCGGGCCTCGGCGAGGCGCAGTTCGTTGGGGCCCTCTGCGGGTTTTTCGCCAAAGATCTCGCTGGGGGTCTTGCCCTGCTCGTTGACCATCCGGTTGGTGACGATAAACATGGTGTTCTCCTTGTTGTCGTGCTCTCTTCATGATCGGCCACGCCCCGGGCGCCCCGATCACTGGCAAAGAGCCTAGTCCGGATCCGGCTGCCTGTCCCCCGGCGCGCCTTGCCTCGCCAAAGGGGTTACGACGATGTAAAGGCGAACGGGATTTGGGGGAATGGCGCCTTCGGGGCGGCGAGGGCAGGAAGACGCTGTCATCACTAGAGGAAGAGGCCCGGATGGACGGGGCCTGCGCCTCGTCAGGACCAGAGGGCAGCGAGGGAGTAGGGGATCCTCAGGCGCACTGTGATCCACTCCCCGACTATGGTCTGACATGCACGCCCGCTATTTGATTATGCAAATGGATGGGCTTAAGATGGCCGCGCGCAACGATCAGATTGATAACAAACGGAAGTTAGGAGATGCCGATGGAAAGCAAAGTAGTTATCCCGACCCAGGGCCAGAAAATCACAGTCGATGCCAGCGGCAAGCTGCAGGTTCCCCACAACCCCATCATTCCGTTTATCGAAGGGGATGGTATCGGTGTGGACGTGACCCCGGCCATGTTGAATGTGGTGAATGCTGCGGTCGAGAAAGCCTACAAAGGCGAGCGCAAGATCGCCTGGATGGAGATCTATACCGGCGAGAAATCGACTCATGTCTATGGCGAAGGTGCCTGGCTGCCGGCCGAAACCCTGGATTTCATTCGTGAATACTGCGTGGCCATCAAGGGCCCGCTGACCACCCCGGTCGGCGGTGGTATTCGCTCCCTCAACGTGGCCCTGCGCCAGGAGCTGGACCTCTACGTCTGCCTGCGCCCGGTCCGTTACTACGAAGGGACCCCGAGCCCGGTCAAGCACCCCGAGCTGACCGACATGGTGATCTTCCGCGAGAACGCCGAAGACATCTACGCCGGCATCGAGTGGAAGGCAGACAGCGATGAAGCCAAGAAGGTGATCGCTTTCCTGCAAAACGAGATGGGCGTGAAGAAAATTCGCTTCCCCGAGTCCTGCGGCATCGGCATCAAGCCCATGTCCAAGGCCGGTACCGAGCGTCTGGTCCGTGCCGCCATCGAGTACGCCATCGACAACGATCGCGACTCCGTGACCCTGGTGCACAAGGGCAACATCATGAAGTTCACCGAGGGTGCCTTCAAGGATTGGGGCTATGCCCTGGCCCAGAAAGAGTACGATGCCCAGCTCATCGACGGCGGCCCCTGGTGCTCCTTCAAGAACCCGAAGACCGGCAAGACCATCGTCGTCAAGGACGTCATCGCCGATGCCTTCCTGCAACAGATCCTGCTGCGTCCGGCCGAGTATGACGTCATTGCCTGTATGAACCTCAACGGTGACTACATCTCCGACGCGCTGGCGGCCCAGGTCGGCGGCATCGGCATCGCGCCGGGCGCCAACATCGGCGACGGTGTGGCCCTGTTCGAAGCCACCCACGGCACCGCGCCGAAATACGCTGGCCAGGACAAGGTCAACCCGGGCTCCCTCATCCTCTCTGCCGAGATGATGCTGCGCCACCTGGGCTGGACCGAGGCGGCTGACCTCATCGTCAAGGGGATGGAAGCGGCCATCGCCAACAAGACCGTCACCTATGACTTCGAGCGTCTGATGGAAGGAGCCACCCTGCGTTCCTGCTCCCAGTTCGCCCAAGACATGATCGACCAGATGTGATCCGGGTCGTTGAAATGCAAAACCGGCGCCATGAGCGCCGGTTTTTTTATGGAGGAGAGCAGGTCGTCAGGTGGTTTTTTCCACGTGCTGCTCGTAGATCTGCTGCCATTTGCTGGTCTCGGCCTCATCTCCACGGGCCTGCCAGAATTCGCAGATGGAGTTGGCGAGCTCGGATGCCATGGCGTGGTCTCCGTCACGGCGGCTCATCAGATATTGTCCCAACCAGCTTTGATATTGTTTCATCGCCCGATCTCCTTATCTAAGGTGCCCAGAGGGGAGTGCTCCTGGCGTCAAGGTCGCGCAGGAGCGATTCGAACTGGGCACATGTTGTGCTGCGCCCGGCAGGTGTTGGTCGCCGGATCCGGTGGTTATCTCACCGGAAAAAGGGGACAACGGGGCGCAGATGTCAAAAAACGGTCTCTATCGTATCACAAAATAACCAGTCAGTGGGGCTGGATGACAAATCAGGCTGTCCAGCAGTCTGGCCGTCTGTGTCATGGTAGCGAGGGCTGAGGTGCCATCTTGCTGATCTCGCAGCAGAAAAACCCGCCAGGTCGGCGGGTCACGGGGGCGAAAAAAAGATCAGATCCGGGCGCAGGCCAGGTATTTCTCCATCTCCTCGGCGGGCACCATGCCGCCGCCGGTGGCCCACACCAGGTGGGTGGCCCCGGCCATCTTGGCAGCATCCAGTCCCTGCCCACTCTGCCACTCAAGGTTGGTGGCCACTCGCCAGGGGCCTGCCATGCCCGCCAGTGCCGAGGGCTCGAGCCGGATCTCTTCATCCCGGGCCAGGAGCCCCAGCAGGTCGTACATCTCCTGATCGCTCAGGGTGTAGAAGCCCGCAAGCAGGCGTTCCATGGCGCGGCCGACAAAACCGGAGGCGCGTCCCACCGCGAGGCCGTCGGCGGCGGTGAGGTTGTCGATGCCAAGGTCTTGCACCGCAATGGCATCGTGCAACCCGGTGTGGACCCCGAGCAGCATGCAGGGGGAGTGGGTAGGTTCGGCGAAGAAGCAGTGCACGTTGTCCCCGAACGCCAGCTTGAGACCAAAGGCCACCCCGCCGGGGCCACCGCCGACGCCGCAAGGCAGGTAGATGAAGAGCGGATGGTCGGCGTCCACCCTGATGCCCATCTCGTCGAACTGCTTTTTCACCCGCTCGCCCGCCACCGCATAGCCGAGGAACAGGGTGCGGGAGTGCTCGTCATCGATGAAGAAGCAGGCGGGATCGCGCTCGGCTTCCTTGCGTCCCTGCTCCACCGCCACCCCGTAATCCTCGGCGTATTCCACCACGATGGCGCCATGTTGGCGCAACTTGCGCTTCTTCCACTCCCGAGCATCAGCCGACATGTGGACGGTGACGCGAAAGCCGAGGCGGGCGCTCATGATGCCGATGGAGAGGCCGAGGTTGCCGGTCGACCCCACCGCGATGCTGTACTGGCTGAAGAAGTGGCGGAACTCGTCCGATAACAACGTGCGATAGTCATCCGTCTCGCGCAGCAGCCCAGCCTGGATGGCCAGGTGTTCGGCATGGGCCAGCACCTCGTGGATGCCGCCGCGCGCCTTGATGGAGCCGGAGATGGGCAGGTGGCTGTCTTGTTTGAGCAGCAACCTGCCGGTGAGTTCGACGCCATAGCGCCCATTGAGGGTCCCCTGCAGGGTCGGGATGGCGGCGATCCCGGACTCGATGATGCCGTGGCTGGCGCGGGTTTCGGGGAAGGCCTCGCACAGGTAGGGGGCGAAGCGGGCGAGCCGGGCGGAGGCGGTGGCCACATCGTGCCGGGTGAGCCCCACATGGGGCAATCCTTCCGCGAGGGAGGTGGCACCCGGATTGAACCAGGTCACAGGGGTGAGGGCGATCAGCGGTTCGAGCAGGGGAAAGCGGGTGATGAGCCCGGCAATGTCGGTGTGTGTCATGAAAGCCTCGCGTGGAGTGGTGACGGAATCACCCCATTGAACGGCGCCAGTGTTGCCGTGACAAATGATAAAACGCGTGGCTTGGATGAGCCCAGTTGATGCAAATGGTCATCTACTCTGAAGTGTCTTCGAATACGGGTGACTTGAGTCTTCCTGGTGAATGCAAACCTCGCCCTTCTGGTATCATCCGCCAGATAAAAGAGAGGGAGGCCCAACCATGCAACGCGATGAGCACCCAGGGGTGAGGAGCAAGCTGCTCAGCAGCCATCAGCTCGCCAGGCTCCACACCTTCGAGGCGGCGGCCCGCCACGGCTCCTTTGCGCTCGCCGCCGACGAGCTTTCCTTGAGCCCAAGCGCGGTGAGCCACCGCATCTCGGCCCTGGAAGAGGCGCTCGGGTTTTTGCTGTTCCAGCGCTTTCACCGCAAAGTGGCCTTGACCACGGAGGGGCAGCGCATTTTCTGGGCCCTCACCTCCTCCCTGGAGTTCATCAATCAGGAGGTGCTGGAAATCAGGGAGCAGGCGCTGTCGGGCTCCCTGACGCTGCACTCGCGCCCTTCCATCGCCCAGTGCTGGCTGGTGCCAAGGCTCGCCGATTTTTCCCGTCTGCATCCTCACATCGAGCTCAACCTGCTGACGGGCAACGAGCACATCAACCTGCACGGCTACGGCATCGACCTGACCCTCAACTTCGATGCCAGAACCCCGACGGGCCTGGCCATTCACCCCCTGATGGATGAATTCATGGTGCCGGTGTGCAGCCCGCAATACGCCAGCGACCACGGTCTGATGGGGGAGGTGGAGAATCTGCAGCAGTGCCGCCTTCTCCATGACAGGCAAGCCTGGGGTCTGGACACCGACAGCGACGAGTGGCGCACCTGGGGGAGTCACTGGCATCTCTCCCTGGAGGCCTGCTCGTCACACATGGGATTTGATCGAGCGGATCTGGCGATCCTTGCCGCCACCCACCACGCCGGTGTCGCCATGGGGCGCAGGCAACTGGCAAGCCAGGCGCTGGCGAGCGGAGCGCTGGTGATGCCCTTCCCGGATATGGCGGTGCGCTGCGAGCCGCGTTATTACCTGGCGACCCTCCCTCATCGCCAGTGTCCCAAGATCCAGGCATTCATCCGCTGGATACAGGATCAGGCGCAAGGGGCATCCTGAAACGGGACCTGGTTTATTGTCTGCGAAGGTCATGGCCATGAGCGCACTATTTATACAATAAGGGCCGGCACTGCTGCTAAATGACCTGGCGCAGAGCGACGCGGGTAAGAGATAACACCGTGTGCAACGGATGAGGTGAGTCTGAGATTAACCGGGGAAAATAGGAAATAAAGTCTGTGAGAGTATTCCCAATAAGTATCAGGCAGGGAATCGCGAATTCAACTTCGAAGTGCAATTCCCGATTAAAAATCAGGCTGCTTTCAGAAGTTCGTCAAAAACCACCTGTGGCTGTTTAAATCCCAAGCATTTGCGCGGCCTGAAGTTCAGCCGC